>NZ_PUWT01000042.1:0-27474 GCF_002968995.1 Photorhabdus hindustanensis | reverse complement strand
TTTTATCCCAGAGGATCTGCGTTTTCATATTCCGTTGAGCATGAATAAACACTTCCTCGCTGCCTCTTTCATCCTCAAAACGCAGTTCATTAAATCCCTGTCCTCCGCGAGTCCGGGTTTTAAAGGTGGTACGGGTTTTCTCCAGCGGTAAATCAAGCGGCGGACGGTTGAGGCCATTGTAGGTACACCCCGTCACAATCGGGCGGTCGATATCGCCGTTGAGATAGCTGACTATCACCTCCTGCCCGACACGCGGTATCGCCATAAAACCGAAACCGTTGCCGCTCCATCCTTGGGCCACCCGGACCCAGCAAGACGCGAGGTCATCCGCTTTATCGTAACGGTTCCAGTGGAAATGGATGCGTATCGCGCCGTGTTCGTTCACATAAATCTCTTCGCTTCCCGGTCCGACCACCGTGGCGACTTCATCCCCGTCCGCCAGCGGTTTGTAGCGGTAAGGGGGTCGCCAGTCCTGTCGCCCGGGAATAAAGGCGACCTCGTTGGTCAGGGTGGTTCCTTCGCCCCCGTCGTTCGACGCGACGGGTTGCTGCCCATAATGCGTGACAGACAGCACCTGCCAGCGGTCGTTCATGGCCTCTATGGGATGGGATTGCAGGGTAAAAATTTTGCCCGGACGAAGCAGGATACAGTTGGTTTTGGCGGTACCGACTTTGCTGTAGTTTTGTAACTGTTCCAGCCTCAGTTGGGTAAACGGTTTTCCTTCCGCATCCCACTGGAAACGCCCGTAACTTTCAAACACCGAATGGTGCCCGCTATCGTCGGTTGTCTCCCGGTGTTCAAGTGCGTAGTTGGGGTTAAGAAAGTTACGATCTTTCTGGACCGTGCCATTCGAACACAGGTATTCGCCATAACTCCACTGGTATGCGGTAGTATCTGTCTCGTCCGTTTCAGGATGCGTATTGTAAGTCAGATCGATACCCGCCCGCATGCCCAGATAGCAATCACAGAACAACAGCTGTTTTTCATCAAACCAGAAAATAATGCCCTCTTCCGCCGCCAGCCGGCACCAGAAATCATAGGCGGATTCGCGTTTTTGCGTGGTGTATTCCCGTTCGGCATGGCGTTTATAGAGCGTATCGCAGGTAAATAAAATACGATGCTCTTTAAGCAGGATCGTTAAGATTTCCGGTACGGACTTTCGATGGAAAATACGGCTGTCCTGATTGAGCGTCATCAGCCACATTGTGGGGCGGACAGTGAAAATATAAAAAGTGCGACGGCCGTCGGTATTATCCTGTTCAGCCCCAGTTATCACCCCATTAATGGTCCGTTCGGTGACGCCATTGCGGGTAATGGTCAGTGACGCGCTGTCCCCCAGCTGTTCATTCAGGGGAATGTCATCACGTGAGCTCACCACTTTTAACGTCAGGCGATAAAGCTGTGACAGCTCTTCCTGTAAAGTAAATTGCGCTACCTGAAAGGTGGTTTGGGGCAGCGCGCCAATTCGGCAGGTGAAAACTAATCCATCCATATTTGAAACCTTACATAACTGAACCATTATCCTGAGATGGGGATAACGCAAGAAGCTATTAAACGAGCCATGACATACGGCTCTTTTAAATAGCGCCGGTCTGTTCCGCGGTAAAAAAATGACAGCGTAAAACAGCCATCATTTAATACGTGGCGTTAGAGAGAACAACAGACCGCTTCCAGCTAAGTAGGATGGAGTGGAGACAGATAACAGAGAATTTCGCTCTCTAAATATTATGACCACAAGATCACGATATTTATCAGATGAACATGAAGAAAATGTGATTAATGTCACGCAAAATGGCTGATTTACGGTGGGGAGCAGTCACAATATCTGGAACGTGGACTCTAACCACACTTGCACGGTGCAACCCAACTGCCGGTAAGGCGCTATTTCGACGTCGATATAAAAAACTTCGCCCCGGAAATAAATCACGGCTTGCCGGTGATTGTTAACATGCTCACACTTTCTATTGCGTGCGAAACCCTTGGTCTGTAAGGGATAACGAGCGGAGAATATATCATAGTGAAAGCTTATCAACAGACAGTATCGGAATGGTTGCGCCTTGTGGGTGAACGTCAAGGCGTGGCTTTGAGCATTGGCAGCGATGGTCACTGTACTGTGCCTTTCGGCCAAGGTGGAGAGTGCGTCGTTGAAGTACCGGATAACGACGACGTTCAGGCATTTTATCTCTATATTCCTTTGTTGCGATTGCCAGCAGATGAGCCTAGCCAGTTGATGTTGACCCGGGTTGCCCTTGAGCTGAATATGTTCGGTCTTACCACCGGCGGCAGCCAGATCAGTCTGGACAGTCGTACCAATTATCTGGTGTTGAGCTTCTCCGCGTTGATCGAGATGTTCGACGAAACGACATTTATGCAGACTCTGGGGGAGTTTCTCGATCTTGGGGTCAGCTTGCAGTCTCAGTTTCAGGTAATCAGCACCCAGCAGAATGGAGCATCTGCGCTGCATCCATTACCAGGATCAGCCATCGCATGCTAAATGACAGTCATCTGAATAACCAAGGAGAATAATAAGATGTCTATTCAAGGTATTGGGCACTCTCCCAGCGCCACGGCGCTGGCGCCCCTTTTGAACGGAGAAGTACAGACACCATCTCGTAAGAATAATGTTCATCATCATCTTGCCTCCCATTACACCAGTACCGGTCTTGGTACTCAGGTATCGCCGGGCAAGGTGCTGACCACCACACTGAAATATCTGACATTGAGCGCCCCGGCTCGCAAGATTGGCACGGCCATACAGGGAGGACATGATTCCCATGCGCAGAGCGCCAAAGGTAAGGCGCGTTACTGGACTGGGGCCGTTATCAAGGGATTGGCTAATATCACGGGCGGCGCCAGTAGTGTAACGAGTGGTGCAATTTCGGTCGGTGTCGCAGGCGTTAAAAATTTGGCGGAATCCACCGGGCGTTTGCTGGCATCTTCTGCCTTGGGGCTGGCTGGAGCGGGCGCGAAGGGAGTCTCGCACCTACCGCTTGGCGCGTCCGATCGTTTGCAGGCTGGAACGCGTGCCGAACAATTGCTGAATTCTGCCAAGGTGATCGCTAAACCCACATTTGTGGCTAAAGCGGAGCAAGAGCCGTTGAATGCTGTGGGAGCTAAAGCAGTGATGGATGCGGCCCAATTGGCGAGAATCAGTTGCTCCAGTAGTTATCGGGATATGCCCGCGGGTTACAGCCATGCCGCTTTAGCTGATATCCCGTCTTCAATACTGGCCCGCCGGGAGGATGGCACTGGCGGAACCGGCAGTGAGTTAACCCTGCATGTTCGCCCCAGTAAGGGGGAGAATGATCCTTTAATCCTTGAGGGAGATGGCTGGTCTGCGCTCAAGGTCGCCGTCTACAAGCGTGACGACACTATGGTGCTCTCCTTCGTGGGCACTCAGCCAACCAAGCGTCCTGGCACTGTAAAGAGTGATGTCGGCGCGGCTTTGGGGATCAAGGACAGCGCGTTTCAGGATGCTGACCGCTTGGTCAAAGCCTTTACTAAACAATATGGCGGCAAGGTTGAGGTTCTGGGCCACTCTTTGGGCGGCGGGCTGGCGCAATATGCGGGCATCAAACATGGGATTAAAGTCACCGCATTCAACAGCATGGGTTTGCATGTAGGATTGCGGGATCGGTTAGCCGATAAGTTGGATAGTGCCAACGTCACCCACATCAATACCAGTAGCGATCCGCTGAGTCAGAAGGCCGAACATGGTATTTGGGGGCTGGATGCCTCTTCTCAGGTAGGCAAGCGTTATGTGATTGAGCATTCAGGCGGTCACCGTATGGAGTCAGTGACCGCAGGTTTGGAAGCCTTACTGGCTTAACGACTCGATATGTCAGGACAGCGCCTCCTGCGGGAGGCGCTGCCAACAGACACGGTATTTAAAGACACAGTATTTAACGCAACTGCGCGTTATTTCAGCGCTTTGAGGATTTGCCAGGCTGCTTTGATGCGCGCCTCATTGGGGTAATTTTTGTTGGCTAGCAGCACAATACCCATTTGCTCTTGCGGCACAAATGCGACATATGCTCCGAAGCCATTGGTGGAGCCGGTTTTATTGATAAAAAGCGCATCCGTTGGCGGCTCTGGCGGCGATAGTTCCGTGGCTTTATTGGCTTGATAAGCGAGCTGCGCCGAGTTGCCGCTCAGTACCTGCTCAAGGGTAACGGGCCAGTGATAAAGCTCCCAGCCCAGCCCTTGCGTCATCTCACCCACCCGGTAATAACCGGTATGGGTTGCCCGAATCGCCTGTGCTAGCTTACTGTCACCTACGCGGGAAGGATCAATATTCGCATCTACGAAACCGATCAGTTCCTGTGCACTGGTTTTCAGACCATAGGCTTCCTCATCCAGCACGCCGGGGTTTATGCGGATCGGTTTATTCTCTTTTGAATAACCGAATGCATAATTTTTCATCTCCTGCGCGGGCACGTTAAACCAGGTATGGTGTAGACCAAGCGGTGAAAGGATCTGGTTTTTCACCAGCATTGAGTAGGGTTTTTCAAGGCTTTGGGCAGCGATATAGCCCGCCAGGCCAATACTAGGATTGGAGTATTGGCGGTAGGTTCCGGGAGTGTACTTTGGCTGCCAGTGCTGAAACCAGTCCACCATTTTGCTATTGCTGTCGATCTCGTCGGGGAATTGTAACGGCAGGCCGCCCGCGGTATAGGTGGCAATATTCAGCAGGTTTATGTTGTCAAAGGCGCTGCCTGCAAGCGGTTGAAAATGATGGCTGGCCTTATCGGAGAGGGAAATGGCTCCCGTCACCTGCGCCCAAGAGATCAGGCTGCCGGTAAAGGTTTTGCTGACCGAACCTAACTCAAAGATTGTCTCTTTGGTGACCGGCGTGTTGTTCTCTTTTGACGCGTCACCGTATTGATAGAAAAAATGTTGACCGCGGAAAGTCACCGCGATCGCCATTCCTGGAATGTCATATTCCTGCATCAGGGAGTGTATGGTCTTATCAACAGTATTTGTCAGACGGGCCTGATCGGGTGTATTCGAGGCTTGAGCGCCGAGAGAAGCGGCAAGCAGTAGCCCGCCAGTCAGCACCGAAAATTGTTTTGTCATGTGATGTGTCCTTAAATTACAGTGAGAGCTTTCAGTCCGGGATTTTATCAGGATTTGTACCCCCAATCATAAAATTTGTGATCCCTATCACCTGACAAAATAAAACTTTGCGGTTGCTGATTGAAAACCAAGCGCTTTCGTTTCTTTATATCAATTGTTACCCAAAAGGTGGATGAAAACTGATTTTTGGGTAACTAGTCAGTAACCAGAAAATTTAATATTTTCTTTCGCTTTGTTTCTAATCGAAACCTTTTATGCCTATTTTTGTCTATATAATAGACTGTAATAGCGATCACAATTTCGTTTGGTTGCTTTTGCTGTAATTAAATCGAAAGAGAGGGAAAGCAATTCATCACAGGCGGCATAAATTTATTGCTGAAAATCTGAGGGGTATAACGCAATGGCTGTGGATACCGTAAAAAGACGTGAACAGATTATCGACTTGTTGTGTCATGAAGGCAGCGTGCGTGTTGAGCATCTGAGCACCCGTTTTGGGGTTTCCAGCGTCACTATCCGTAATGACCTGCGTTATCTGGAGCAAAAAGGTTGTGCATTGCGTTCCTATGGCGGCGCCATGTTGAATCAGCAATTCGCCTTTGATCGCCCCTTGCAAGATAAAGGCCGGATAAATCGTGATGTGAAATCGCGCATTGCGGCCAAGGCGGCACAGTTTGTTCAGGATGGTGATGCCCTGATCCTTGATTCCGGCTCGACTACCACGCAAATCGCGCCATTTCTTAAAGAGCGGCGTGATTTGGTCGTCATGACTAACGCGTTGAATATCGCCTATGAACTGGCGGGGTTTGACCGGATGGAGGTGATGGTGCTTGGCGGGAGTGTGCGTCAAAACTCCTACTCGCTCTATGGTCCGGCTGCGGAACAACAATTACGTCAATATCGCTTTGACACCCTATTTCTTGGCGTCGATGGTTTTGATCTGGAAGCAGGGATAACCACGCCACATCCCGGTGAAGCTCACCTTAATCGCGTAATGTGTGAGGTGGCGCATGAAATTATCGCGGTGGCGGATGCCAGTAAATTTGGGCGCAGAAGTTTTTGCATGATCCGTCAGGCCGGACAGATTCATCGGCTGATTACTGACAGTCGGATCCCCGATAACTACAAGCGGGCATTAATTGAACTCGGCGTGGATGTGGTTATTGCCGACGAATAGTTCTTACCGAGATTCTTGCCCGCATGGGAGACACCATGCAGTCACTATTACAACTTATCCGTCGTCATAAATCAGGTGAAGCGGTGGGGATCTATTCGGTCTGTTCCGCTCATCCTTGGGTATTGGAAAGCGCTTTACGCGTCGCTAAAGAGCGTAAGACCTCGGTACTGATTGAAGCAACTTCTAATCAGGTCAATCAGTTTGGCGGTTACACCGGGATGCAACCGGCTCAATTCCGGGATGTAGTTTGGCAGCAGGCCGATCGCATTGGGTTGCCGCGTGATCGTATCTGGTTAGGAGGCGATCATCTTGGACCAAATGCCTGGCAGGATCTTCCCGCTGAACAGGCGATGAAACTGGCTGAAACGTTGATACACGATTATGTGGCGGCGGGGTTTCGTAAGATCCACCTCGATTGCTCGATGTCTTGTCTGGATGATCCAACGCCGCTGGGCGACAACGAGGTTGCGGTACGCGCGGCTCGTTTGTGTCAGGTGGCTGAACGTTGTTGGCAGCAGGTGGGGGGAGAACCACCGGTTTATGTGATAGGTACCGAAGTGCCAGTACCGGGCGGAGCTAAAGAAGCATTAGAAGGAATGCAGGTCACTACGCCTCAGGCTGCGGCTACAACGTTGAATGTTCATCAACAAGCCTGGCGATTGGCTGGATTGGAACCGGTATGGCCGCGGGTGATTGCGCTGGTGGTGCAACCGGGTGTGGAGTTCGATCACCACCATATCGAACATTATCAACCTGAACGTGCAGCGGCGCTGAGTCAATATATCGAATCTCAACCCTATTTAGTCTATGAAGCCCATTCCACTGATTATCAAACGGCGCAAGCTTACCGTGAATTGGTTCGTGATCACTTTGCCATTCTGAAAGTCGGTCCGGCTTTGACTTTTGCTTTACGGGAGGCGCTGTTCGCACTCGATAAAATCGATAGTGAATGGAATGGGGAACAGGGCGCGGCTCATCTGTGCGCCACGCTGGAACAGGTCATGCTTGAGCAGCCGGAGCACTGGAACCGCTATTATCACGGTACACCGCATCAACAGTTTATTGATCGTCAATACAGTTTGAGTGATCGCGTTCGTTACTACTGGCCGCATCCTCAGGTACAACAGGCAGTGGATACTTTGATGGATAACCTGCGTTGTCGCCCGGTTTCCCTTTCACTACTGAGTCAGTACCTGCCTGAGCAGGCGCAGGCGGTTAATGCCGGCAGGCTGGATAATGACCCACACGCTTGGGTGTTGGATAAAATTCGTTCTGTGCTCTTGAGCTATGCGCAGGCTTGTGAGCCAGAGGTACAAGGAGTTTTAACATGAATGAGCTGTTTTCCTATACCGAAGTCTGGTTGCGTGAGCATCATGCGCTGCATACTGCCAGAGAGATCCATCAACAGCCCGAGCTTTGGCGTCAGTTATATCAAAATCTGCAATGTGAGGAGGGGTTGTGGCGGCCCTTTTTGCAGCCTTTATTATCAGATCCAGAGTTACAGATAGTGCTGTGTGGCGCAGGTTCTTCCGCGTTTATCGGGCGCACGCTGGCGCCTTGGTTGCGTGAGCAGTGTGGATTGAATGTGGTCGCGTACAGCACGACAGATATTGTGCCTTCTCCTTTGCAATATCTCGATCCAACACGTTCAACCTTGCTGATTTCCTATGGGCGATCGGGCAATAGCCCGGAGAGCGTGGCGGCGGTAAAACTGGCGGATCAGCTCCTGCCACGCTGTTATCACCTGATGCTGACCTGTAATCCCGGTGGTGCGTTAGCGCGTTATGCTGAAGGGCGCGCTCACGTCTGTTCGTTGAATATGCCACAGGGTGCTCATGACCAGAGCTTTGCTATGACGTCCAGTTTCAGTTGTATGACGTTAGCAACAGTGTTGCTGCTAGGGCCGTTGACGTTGGAACAGAGTGGTGAGGCGTTGATGACGATGATCGCGTTGTGTGAGCGGGAAAGGGGGCAGTGGCAGGCACAAGTTAAGCGGCTGGCATGCAGTGGTTTTAAGCGCATGATGTGTCTGGGTTCCAGTTGTTTTACTGGGATAGCAGAGGAGGGGGCGCTCAAGATGCTGGAGTTGACCGCCGGGCATGTCGCCACCCGTTACGACTCATCAATGGGGGTGCGTCATGGGCCGAAATTTATGATCGAACGCGATACGCTGGTGGTCATGATGCTCTCTGCTGATCAGCATCGTCGTCGTTATGATCTCGATCTTTGGCATGAACTGAATCATGACGGATTGGCGTGTCAAATTGTTGCACTGAGTGGCACACAGGGGAAAGGGTTCACGGTGATTAATAGTGAACAAGACGATATCTGGCTGTTGTTCCCCTATTTGATATTTTTGCAGATGTTAGCGTTTGAAACCTCGCTGGCACTGGGCATAACGCCAGACAATCCATGTCCGACAGGGGAAGTCAACCGCGTGGTGAAGGGGGTGGAAATTTATCCCTATCATCCACCGTATTCACCAAGAATAAAATGTAGCAGGAGTGATTATGTCGATACCGAATATTTTAATGACCCGAATTGATAACCGGTTGGTGCACGGTCAAGTCGGTGTGACCTGGACCAATTCACTGGGGGCCAATTTGGTATTGGTGGCTAACGATCAAGCTGCCGGTGATTTGATGCAGCAAAATCTGATGGATATGGTGGTTTCTGATGGGGTTCAGACGCGTTATTTCACCCTGCAAAAAACCATTGATGTGATTCATAAAGCGGCTGAACGCCAGAAAATTTTCATCGTCTGTAAAACGCCGCAGGATGTACTGACGCTGGTAAAGGGCGGAGTACCGATCCGCTTCGTTAACGTGGGCAATATGCATTTTTCTGAGGGAAAGCGTCAAATCCATAAGACGGTTTCGGTTGATGACAGTGACGTGGTGGTGTTTCGTGAACTGGAGCAACTGGGCGTCACTTGCGAAATTCGGCGGGTGCCGGATGAAGCAGGAGAACCTATCGCCAAATTGCTGGTTTGAGGGGGGAGTTATGCTGATTGATGCGATATTGATTGGGTTGTTGGCTGGCTTGGCCGGGGTGGATCTATTCGATGGGTTGACTCATTTTCATCGTCCAGTGGTAATTGGGCCGTTGGTTGGGTTGATTTTAGGGGATGTACAGACGGGTTTGTTGGTGGGTGGTTCACTGGAATTAGTCTGGATGGGCATGGTGCCGCTGGCCGGTGCTCAACCGCCAAATGTGGTGATTGGCGGGGTGATTGGTACCGCATTTGCCATTTTGACGGGGGCTGATCCTAAAGTCGCGATTGGTATAGCGGTGCCGTTTTCCATTGCAGTACAAGGTTGTATCACTCTGCTGTTTACCGTCTTCTCACCCATGATGCATAAATGCGATCAGATGGTAAAAGCGTTGAACTGGCGTGGTGTGGAGCGTGTGAATTATCTGGGTATTGCCATTCTGTTTTGTTTCTACTTTATCGTGGCATTTCTGCCGGTCTATTTCGGTGCCGACGCCGCCAGCGTCATGGTACGGAAGGCGCCGCAATGGTTGTTGGATGGTTTGGCGGTTGCGGGTGGCATGATGCCTGCGATTGGTTTTTCTATGCTGATGAAGATCATGATGAAAAAGACCTATATCGCTTATTTCATTCTGGGTTTCGTTTCAGTCACCTTCCTTAATATGCCGATTATTGCTGTAGCACTTGGCGCTTTCGCGATTGCATTGATCGATTTCTTTAACCGTTCCCGTATGGAAGAGGCCGCTGAACGCAGCGTGTCTACCACTCAATCTCACACTCAATCTCAGGAGATGGAAGATGGCATTTAACGACACCGATGCGGCTATGGCCGCTAAAGCTGAGAACAGGATGGCGCAGGCGCTGGCAACCAGTCAGGTTGAGCAGGATGATTATCAGGACACGATACCGAGTGAGGATCTGACCAACGGCGATTTGAATCGTATGGCGTGGCGCTCTTTGTTGCTACAGGCATCATTTAACTATGAGCGTATGCAGGCGGGAGGCTGGTTGTACACCTTGATCCCTGGTCTGCGTAAGATCCACAAGAATCCGCAAGATCTCGCAAATTCTATGAAGATGCATATGGAGTTTATCAATGTGCATCCGTTTGATGCCACTTTCCTATCCGGGTTGGTGCTGGCAATGGAGCGGAATAAAGAGAAGATTTCCACCATTCGTGCCGTGAAAGTGGCGCTGATGGGGCCGCTAGGTGGGATTGGCGATGCATTGTTCTGGTTGACTCTGCTGCCTATCTGCGCGGGTATCGGGGCTTCTCTGGCGCTACAAGGCAGTCTATTCGGTCCCATTATATTCCTGCTGTTGTTCAATATCGTGCATTTCGGTTTGCGTTTTGGCCTGGCTCATTATGGCTATCGTGCAGGAACCAGCGCACTAACATTGTTGAAAAAGCATACCAAAAAGATCTCCCATGCCGCTTCGATAGTAGGAATGACGGTGATAGGGGCATTGGTGGCTTCCTATGTCCATCTCTCGACGCCGGTGGTGGTAAATGCCGGTAAGGCCAGTGTGGCGTTGCAGAAGGATGTGCTGGATAAACTGATGCCGAATTTATTGCCGTTGTGTTTCACTTTGCTGGTGTTTTGGTTGATGAAAAAGGGATTTTCCCCGATCAAATTAATTGGTTTGACCGTTGTGATCGGGATTGTAGGGAAGTTTGTTGGTTTTCTTTAATAAATGGCGCTGAGGAGAGGGAATGTTAGGTATTGTAATCACCGGTCATGGGCATTTCGCCAGTGGGTTGTTGCAGGCAGTGGAACAAGTCGTCGGACGACAACCTCAGTGCTGTGCTGTCGATTTTCCTGAGGGAATCAGTACGCAACAATTATTGCTGTTGTTACAGGCGGCTTGCACCGCCTGTGATAGTGGTGAAGGTGTCATTATTCTCAGTGACTTACTGGGTGGATCACCGTTCCGGCAGGCGGCGCAATTGGCAATAGCTAATCCATGTTATGAAGTTATCACCGGTACTAATATGCAATTGGCGGTAGAGATGATGCTGGATCGTGAAGATATAACTCTGGAAACATTTCGTGATATGGCGCTGGAATGTGGGCGGCGGGGATTAACCAGCCTGTGGCATGAACAACAGAAACGAAGGTATGACAGCCCGAATCTGGATGGCATTTAAGGAGCTTATATGTACCTGATTTCTAGTCGTCAAATGTTAAAAAAGGCCCTGCGTGAAGGCTATGCGGTTCCTGCTTTCAACGTCCATAATCTGGAAACTGTCCAGGTGGTAGCGGAAACCGCTGCACGTTTGGCATCACCGGTGATTTTGGCAGGTACGCCAAGTACTTTCAGTTATGCGGGGACTGACTACCTAGTGTCAATCTGTCAGGATGCCGCTCGCCGCCACAATTTGCCGCTGGCGTTGCATCTCGATCATCATGAGGAACTGGAGGATATCAGTCATAAAGTGACCGCGGGTGTGCGTTCGGTAATGATTGATGGCTCGCATTTACCCTTTGAAGAGAATATTCGTAAGGTAGCTGAGGTGGTACGATTTTGCCATCGTTACGATGTTAGCGTTGAGGCGGAATTGGGGCGGCTAGGCGGGCAGGAAGATGATTTGCAGGTTTCCAGCGCCGATAGTTTCTTTACCGATCCGCTGGCGGCGAAAGCCTTTGTTGCCCGTACCGGTATTGATTCTCTGGCGGTGGCGATCGGTTCTGCGCATGGTTTGTATCATGGTGAACCGCGTCTGGATTTTGATCGGTTAGCAGCAATTTGTGAACAGGTGGATATTCCGTTGGTGCTGCATGGCGCATCGGGTATTCCTGAAGTGATGATACAACAGGCGATTGGTCTTGGTGTATGTAAAGTCAATGTGGCGACCGATCTAAAAATTGCTTTTGCTGATGCGGTAAAGCGCTATTTCATCCAGCATCCAGATGCAAATGATCCACGTAAATATATCGCTCCGGGAAAACAGGCTATGCAGGCAGTAGTAGAAGAAAAGATTCGGATTTGTGGCAGTGCAGGCAAGCTGTATTCGTGACGGTTCTGTTTTTTTATTCTGACTATAAGGAAACTGCTGTGAAAATAAGAACGTTAAATAGAATTACGTTGAGTTTATTAGCGAGTTCCGTGTTGTATAACACGCCAGTCTGGGCAGATAGCTGGTTGTTGGACGGTAATAATTACCATGTAACTGTTAGCGACGAACACGGTAAAGTGACGCAATTAAAATTTGAAAATCCAAAAAACCACGATCACATCATCATTGATAATCTGTTTGAAATCACGTTGAAATCAGGAGAAAAACTCACTACTAAAGATTTTCAGATTACTGATATCAGCAAAAAGCGCAATCGTATTGTTGTCTCCCTGAAACATGGCGACATTCAGGTAAAAAATATCATTACTGTGGAGGATAAAGATAAGTACGGCTCGTTTGAAATCACTATTACACCGCAGGAAAACGCGTTGGAGCTCAGCTCTGTCTCGTTGATGCCATTTCGCACTAAAGTCCCTTTTGTTCACGGCTCTATCGCCAGTTCACCGATTGTCAGCGATAGCTTCTTTATTGTTCCCGGTAATCCATTGATTACCACTGAGGCTTATAAAGGGAGCGCTTCGCAAAAAATTGCGCTCTCTATCCCGCTAGAGCCGGGGAAAACGTTAAGTTATAAGACATATGTTGGTGTTTATCAGCAAGGGCAATTGCGGCGTAACGTCAATGAGTTTTTGAACAATGCTCGTCCGCGTCAATATAGTCCTTACCTACATTACAACTCTTGGTACGATATTGGTTTCTTCACTCCTTATACCGAACAAGAGTCGTTGACGCGTATCAAACAGTTTGGGCAGGAGTTGGTGACTAAGCGCGGTGTGAAGTTGGGTGGTTATCTGTTTGATGATGGTTGGGATAACCTTAAAGGAGATTGGGGTTTTAGTCAGGCATTTCCCCATGAGTTCAAAAATCTTAAGAAGGAAGCAGATCAATACCATGCTCGTTTAGGTATTTGGCTTTCTCCTTGGGGCGGTTATGGTAAACCGGGTGAGCAGCGTGTTTCTCATGCGGAGGAGTTTGGTTATGAAGTGATAGATGGCAGATTTGCGCTTTCAGGCCCTAATTACTACGCCAATTTCCATAACCGGGTACTCAACCTGATTCAACAACAAAATGTATCCATGTTTAAGCTGGACGGCACCGGCAATGCTGATCGTGTGATTAAAGGGAGTTCATTCACCAGTGATTTTGATGCCGCTATCCATCTTATTGAAGATATGCGTAATACAGGCAATGAACTGTTTATCAACTTGACCACAGGCACCAAGGCCACGCCTTCCTGGCTATTTTTCGCCGATTCTATTTGGCGTGGCGGCTATGATGTGGAGTTTCTCGGTACAGGTTCCAAAGTGCAGCAGTGGCTTACCTATCGTGATGCGGAAACTTATCGTAATGTCGTAACAAAGGGACCGCTGTTCCCACTGAATTCATTGATGCTGCATGGCATTGTTTATGCTAAACAGGCTAAGCATCTGGATAAACAGTCACCTAAAGATTTTGCCGATCAGGTTTGGAGCTATTTTGGCAGCGGCACTCAGTTACAGGAGATGTATGTTACGCCTGAACTGTTGACCACCGAGGATTGGGATACGCTGGCAAATGCGGCGAAATGGTCAGAGAAGAATAAAGATGTGCTGTTTGATACCCATTGGATTGGTAAAGATCCCACCGACCTAGCGGTGTACGGTTGGGGAGCCTGGAGTCCGAAAAAGTCGATTATCACTTTGCGCAATCCTGCTGATGAAGTGAAACAATATTATCTGGATTTGCAAAGCGATCTCGAATTGCCTGATGATCAACCTTCGGTATATGACGTTAATATCGATTATGGCGAGAACAACTCGTTGCCGAAGTTTATCAATAAAACAGCGCTGATTACCCTTCAACCGTTAGAGACACTGACCTTTTCTTTGACCCCATCGAAATAATCACAGTGTTATTAAATTGTCCCGAATAAACGACTTTATTCGGGGCAGTGATTGTTTTGGGAAATTATTGTGATGGTGTCTTATTAGGAAAAAATCAGCGTATTGTCAATAAATTAACATTTCAGACATATTAGATTTTGGTTCTGCTAATAACTTTTTCTGCCGCTATGTGTGATAGAAAACCTGAACGACTCCCGTATTCTGGATGATTTGCGACGAATTGATCGATTCGGCGGATTAGCAATGATGGAAGAGTTACGTTGATTTTCTCTGACTTTCCCATTAATCGTGTAATATCCACATCAATTAATGCCCATATTGCTCCTATATATTCAGGGTCGGCAAGGTAGTTTTCTACGCTTGTCGCTTCTGGTACTGATTCATTATCATCAATCAGCAATTCGATATGCGCTTCAATTGCTTCGCGGACGCTTTCTACTGCGTCTGTAAAATTATCCCCTCCAGAAAAGCAACCCGGGATATCAGGGACACGGACGCCGAAGGATGAGTGGCCTTTATCAATCGCAACTGGATATAACATTTACACCTCCGAGAAGTGGACTCAAAGTCCCGCCTGTTTCTTGATACTTTTCAATGTTGGTAAAGGTATATCCTTTTGTGGGTGTTTTACCGTTACCAATCCTTGCTTGGTTGGATGTTTGAATTGATGGTGACTACCTTTAACTCTCACGAGATACCATCCTTCAGCTTCGATAATTGCTATCGCGTTTCTGCTATCCATCCTCCGGTTCTCTTGTTTTGTCTTAATGGGGTTATCATAACTCTACAATGTTATGTGTCAAGATAATAGAGGGTTACTGACGTTGTTATTAGCTCATGGAATAGTTAAAAAGCCAACCAGCTCGGTTTCATGAGCTAGTATGAATCATAAGAAGATCTTGTCAGAATTGCCTGTAACTGAGTGGTGGAAGCAAGTCACAGCAATTGTTTTTTTTTAAATCTATTTAAAGGACAAAACTAATGAAAGCGTTGATTGTAATTGACATGCTGAACGATTTTGTCACAGGAGCACTCGCCAATGAGGCGGATGCGATGAAGATCGTACCGGTAATCAAGCGGCTGATTGATCATGCTCGGAACCATCGTGATTGGCTGGTGGTTTATGCTAATGACGCTCATCGAGCTGATGATCGGGAAATGAGTATTTGGGGCAGACATGCAATGGCTGGAACGCCAGGTGCTAATGTCATTGAAACATTGGCTCCTATTGGGACGGAGCGTGAAATTGTTTTGCCCAAGCGATTTTATGGGGCTTTCGATGGAACCGAACTGGAAGAGGTTTTGGAAGTATATGGTGTGACGGAAGTTGTGTTAACCGGCCAGCATACCCATTGTTGCGTCAGACATACGGCCTATGGCGCGTTTATACGCGGTTATCGAATCAAAATTTTGTCAGATGCTGTGTGTGTTTTTCCCGGTGTTGATCAAGAGGATGCTCTTAATTATCTTAAAACCATTTATGGCGCTGAGATTACAACGAGTAATGTTTTAACCGGGTAATATGGAATAGCCTATTAATATAGTTAATGGATCAAATTGCTGAGAATATATCAGCTAAAACTGATCTGGCAGATGCCAGTGAATATTGGCGCCTGCCAGCTAAATATTAACTAAACAGCGGGTAAATTACGTCCATAATAGATTTCTTGTATCTCTTTTTTCAAGAGATGGGTAATTTCCTGCTTTTCCGTTTCACTCAGTTGCTCTGGTGTGGCATTAAATAGGTAATCATTCAGGTCAAATCTTTTTAGCATCATTTTTGTATGAAATAGATTTTCCTGATAAATATTAACATCCATCATGTAATACTGCGATTGCACTTCCTCGGTCATATAATTCTGAATCGAGCTGATTTCGTGATCGATATAGTGTTTCATGCCATTTACATCTCTGGTGAAACCACGGACGCGGTAATCCATCGTGACAATATCTGATTCTAATTTGTGGATCAGATAGTTCAGCGCTTTGAGAGGTGAAATAACACCGCAGGTTGATACTTCAATATCAGCTCTGAAAGTGCATATGCCGCCGCCCGGATGGCTCTCTGGATAAGTGTGAACGCAGATATGGCTCTTATCCAAATGAGCAACGACGGAATCGGGTAACGGACCGGGATTTTCAGTATTGTCGACATCTTTTGGGTCCATCGGCTCTTCGCTGACGAGAATGGTGACGCTTGCCCCTTGCGGCTCATAGTCCTGGCGGGCGATATTCAAAATATTTGCACCAATGATCGAACAGGTTTCGCTAAGAATTTCCGTTAAACGGTTAGCGTTATATTGTTCGTCAATATAAGCGATATAACTATCCCGATCAGCTTGGCTTTTTGCATAACAGATATCGTAAATACAAAAACTCAGGCTTTTTGTCAGGTTATTAAAGCCGTGCAATTTCAGCTTGTGCAATTTATTTCACCTCCTGGCTAATGGGTGATTATGGGTTCTCGGATAGTGCATCCAGCAGATATTGTGGTAGAGCAAAGCTACCGGTATGAACGGCTGGATTGTAGTAACGGCAGGTAAAACCCGCGTTGTTAAAGCGCTGTTGCAATGTCGCCAGATCCACATGGCGTAGTGCCGGGTTCTGGCTCGCCCAGGCAAAGGTCATAATTCCACCATAATAGGTTGGAATCGCAGCCTGATAGAAACCGCTGTCAGCAAAATAGTTGCTCAATTTTTTATGGCTGGTTACTGCTTCGTCCTGTTGCAGGAAACAAACACCATTTTGGGCAACAAAGATGCCGCCTTCATTCAGGCAGCGTTGGCAACCTTGATAGAATTCGGAGGTAAATAATCCTTCACCAGGCCCAATCGGGTCCGTGCAGTCAGAGATAATGACATCGAATTTCTGATCAGTGGTATTAACGAAATTAACGCCATCGTCAATGATCAAATTGAAACGTGGATCATCATAAGCACCGGCATTATGGTTAGGCAGATACTGATGGCAAAATTCAACGACACCAGCATCGATTTCAACCATCGTGATGCTTTCAAGATATTGATGACGGCAGACTTCACGTAACATACCGCCATCACCACCGCCGAGAATCAGTACTCGTTTGGCGTTTCCGTGGGCAAACAAAGGAACATGAGCCATCATTTCGTGGTAGATAAATTCATCACGTTCAGTGGTTTGTACTGTGCCGTCCAGCGCCATAATGCGGCCTAATGCCGCGTTTTCGAAGATAATCAAATCCTGATGCTCAGTTTTATCGCGATAAAGCACTTTATCGACGGAAAAATACTGACCAAAGTTGGCGTGCAGGGTTTCGTACCAAATTTCTTTTTGCGACATATTCCCGGCTTTTCCTCCACTGTGACAGTCATGAAAATTGGGTGCACATAATAGCCAACAATTCTCATAGTTGCACGGTGAAATTTACCCCTTTCGGGGGATGAGGAAAAGCACTATTTAACGTAGGCGAATAAACTCAGCGAATCTCTGGCGAGAGCATGGCACTTTATCGCATTGGACAGGTAAATTCCTTTTAAATCCTGGTAGCTTTCTTCATTGAGTTTGTCCATCAATTGGCTGTTGTAATTCGTTAAATCCCACTTATTACGCTGAGCAAAATAAATAATGGCTCGTTTAATTTCCCGGTCAGGAATTTGGCTGTAACCACAGTCATATTTCAGGTAGATAAACACCGCCGTCAGATCCGCCAGATCTTCAGCTTCATTTTCTGTCAGCGCTTTTGCGGGGTGGGAAAAACCGAACAGAACGAGTATGTAAGTCAAGAGAGCTAATTTTCGCATTTGTATTATTATAATCAATCCATGTCATATTACGTTAACATATTAATATCTTTGTTAGGTAAAATTTATTTTTTTAAATTATTGTAAAGATCGACCTAAATCACATTCCCTCTGCTTGACCTTCCTGTAAGGGTAACCTTTACGTTTCCTTTTATGAAATGTTTTTTTATTGTTTATTTTTTGCCGATTTAATCAGGAAATTGATATGCAACGACGTGATTTTATCAGATTAAGCGCGGTTATTGGTGCATCCAGTATATTGCCTGTCTGGAGCCGTTTCTCCTTTGCTGAGTCTTATCCAGTACTGCCCATTCCTCCACAATTAGAGCCAGATGCGGCAGGTAAAATTGCTATTGAAATCAAAGCGGGAAAATCCAGTTTTAAAGCAGGAAAGGTGACTAAAACTTGGGGTTACAACGGTGATTTACTGGGGCCGACATTGAAATTGATGTCAGGTAAACCTGTCACTATTGATATTCTTAATCATCTACCAGAAGAGACCACAGTTCATTGGCATGGTCTGGAGATTACTGGGGAAGCCGATGGTGGCCCACATGCGATGATTGCGCCAGGAGGGAGTCGGACGGTCAATTTTACGCCTGAACAACCGGAAGCAACTTGTTGGTTCCATCCACATACGCATGGCAAGACGGGTTATCAGGTTGCAATGGGGCTTGGTGGATTAGTACTGATTGAAGATGAGAACAGTATTAATACGGGTTTGCCAAATCAGTGGGGCGTGGATGATATTCCGGTGGTTTTGCAAGATAAGCGCCTGAATAACGAGGGGCAGATTGATTATCAACTGGATGTGATGAGCGCTGCTGTCGGTTGGTTTGGCGATATAATGCTGACCAATGGCGTTGTTTTACCTCAGCATATTGCGCCACGTGGTTGGTTACGTTTGCGTTTGCTGAATGGTTGTAATGCTCGCAGTCTGAATATCGCGGTCAGTGATGGTCGTGAATTGTATGTTGTTGCCAGTGATGGAGGCTTGTTAGCGGAGCCGGTTGCGGTTAATGAATTATCGATTCTGCCGGGAGAGCGTTTTGAGGTATTGGTGAATACGTTTGATGGAAAAACTTTCGATCTGGTGACTTTACCTGTGGTTCAGATAGGAATGACATTACCGCCATTTGATCAGCCACTGCCGGTTTTGCGTATTCAACCTCAGCTTTTTTCTAGCCGTACAATACTGTCGGAGCGGCTTACCACGCTTCCTGCATTGCCCTCTTTTAACGGTTTGAATCGGCGTCGTTTACATCTGGCGATGGACAGTCGTCTGGATATGCAAGGGATGATGATGTTATCTCAGCGCTACGGTGAGCGAGCTATGGCGGGTATGGGGATGGATCATGGGAATATGAACCACGGAGATATGCATCATGGTGGTGAATTAAATTTCTATCGCGCGAACACCATTAATGGACAAGCTTTCTCCATAACAAAACCCGCTTTTGATGTGAAGCAGGGGCAGTATGAGCGTTGGGTAATTTCGGGAGTTGGCGATATGATGTTGCATCCGTTTCATATTCACGGCACCCGTTTTCGTATTTTGAGTGAAAATGGCCGCAAACCTGCCGCTCACCGCAGTGGTTGGAAAGACATTGTTCATGTGGAGGGTAAGGAGAGCGAAGTGCTGGTTCAGTTCAAGCATACTGCGGGAGTGAAACATCCATTTATGGCGCACTGTCATCTACTGGAACATGAAGATACCGGTATGATGCTAGGTTTTACTGTTAGTAAATAATTTTGTTAACAGGTTGACTCTAGCTTGGCTTATCAGAGTCGGCCTCACTGTGCCTTATAGTCCATAGTTATGTAGTCTTTTCAATGAATTATTGTTATAGGATGTACATGATAGAACAAAGGTTATACGCAATTGTTTCTACTATGAACTGGTGTTGATAGATGCTTAATCAGCAGTAAATGGACACAACAAAGTATTGTCAGTGGTTACCGCAGGTATTAGACTATGATATAGTTGGTTGTTTGTTACTCAGAGAAGGAGAGGTGAAATGTCTAGTTTTTTCAAGAATATGGGATATGCTCTTGTTTCTCCGGAAAGGGTGATGGCACGTCTCGTTGGCGCACATAAAGAAACCTGTTCTGATGTTGATCAGAAAGATGAAAAATTCATCATTAATCGTTCTGGAACGGTTACTCTGAATCGTTGTAACCCTGATGTTCAACGGGCTTTCGCTTTAAACGTTGAGTGGTTGAGTACTAAAAAAGAGGGATAACTATCAATGTGGGCAGCTGTGGTTATTGTTGTTTTAGTATGTGGTTATGTTTATACAAATAGTCATCTACCCTCTAGATTTAAGCAAAATAAAGCCATTGGTTGGAACGCTTACTTTGAAGTAGCACGACAAGGTGGCTTTTTTCTTATCGCAGGTTTTTGTCTGGCTTTAACACTGAGTTGTTTAATCTTTGCTGTTATGATGCTATTGAACATCCCTGTGTATTTTAGTGCAAAATATATCCCTTTTACTTTTGCTCATGATTTGTTCAACTCTCGGTTAGTGGGGATGAGTATTTTTTCTTTTCTCATCTTAAGTTTTACCGTATTGATAAGTATCAGTGCATCCTATAACGCAGAGAAAGATTTTAGAAATCCTGAAAAGCGCAATGGTATTTTTAAAGAAATTGCATCTAATAGTGCTATTGAAAGCCTTCTTTTGGAATCAATTGAAAGTGGTCTGTTGCTGTTAATTACTTTAAAGTCGAGAAAAGTTTATGTTGGAATGGTTGATGAAGCGAGATTTCATCATTTGGATACCGATACTATCGTTATCATTCCTTTTATGAGTGGTTACAGAGATAAAGATACGCTGACATTTTGTGCTGAGCATAATTACGCTGATCATTACAGGAATGAAGGTATTACACTAACTTCAAAGCCTTTGAGTGTGTATCAGTTTCGTCATGTTCTTCCGCTTGAGCAGATAGAGTCTCTATCGCTTTTTAATCCTGAAACCTATGATAAGTTCCAGGAAGTTATTAAAGATAAATCTAATTGAGGTAGAACGTCTCAAATAGGTTTTGTAGTTCATCAGTCCGAAGAAATTTAACAAGATAGACTTGGTAGTCTCTTTTTTTAATGTTGTTCAATACATGGCAGATAGAATATAGAAACTTTGCGTTTTCTATGAGTAAAGAATAGCAGTAACAACTGGCGATACCTGGAGTATTTCAGTTTGTCATGAGTTATTGAATGGTGAGGCATCATGACTGAAAAATGTTTGTACTGCTCCTTTTGTGGGAAAAAGCAAGATGAAGTAGCTAAATTAATTGCTGGTCCAAGCGTTTACATCTGCAATGAATGTGTTGCTTTGAGTCAGGGAATCATTGATGAAGAAAAAAAGCTTAAAGTTTTAGCAGTAAGTCATCCTCACTCAGCCTTACTGTATACGTTTTTGGCATATAATTCTGGCTGTTTTATTGAAAGTGCGGTTATTTGTTCCGATGAAATCCTTGCAGAAACATTGGAAATAAGCATTGACGATTTACATAAGGCTCTTAGAACTCTTAAAAGGAAAAAATTAATAGAAATTCTACCTTGTGCTGATGGGATGACGTTATATTTTGTGAGTGGGAAGAGGATAAGTAAAACTTATGATGAAGAAACTAAGCTTTACAGAGTTGTTGCTAATGTTTTGTTACAACCTAATCCCAAATTAAAGATGTTGCCATAGACATAGTGATCATCAGAAACCATCTTTAATCTTTTTTTGAGATACCCCATATTTTCGAAGAACTTTTGATAATCACCATTCGATTGTAGTTGTTCGGAATTTATGCATTACTGAAAGGGGGCGTAAAGTTTCCTGTTTCAATTTTATTTGTAATGATGCTTCTAAGTGTTATTTTATCCGTTCAAAAGAACGATGTATCACTCGGCATATCACTCAGACAGAGACACTATGTTGAGGTAACGAATGGCAGGGACAAACAAACTCAGTGACAAAAAACTAAAAGCATTGCTATGCGTTAAAAGGGATTCTCTGGCTATGATTGCTGATTGCTGATTGCTGATTGCTGATTGCTGATGGTGAAGGAGATTGAGCATTAAGGCTTTCAAAAGTGTAGTGGTCAACTAATTCCGGCCATATCTATGGCGATAAAGGGTCTATCTCACAGCCTCTGAATGATGAACTGGCCCTGGCAGGGATCTCGCTGGTGACAAACACGTGTAATAATATGAAACCCAAAGATATTTCTCTATGGGACCGAGTTATGTTAAGAAAACGGTATTTAATAGAAACGATCTTTGGTTAGTTAAAAAACATCTCACACATAGAGCATACACGGTATCTCAATCCATTAAGCCTACTTCTTGAGGTCACCGCAGGGTTGCTCGCCTATACTTTCCAACCCAAAAAACCGAGTCTTAATCTAACACCCACTGAGATGAATTGTCTTATACAAATCTGAGGTTTGTTAAGTTCTTCAGCCAGGTTCAACAAACTGGCTTTATGTTTAATGATAGGGTTGTTAGTATGAAGCATGAGAGTTACCTTTTGTATTTTGTATAAGGGTTCGGCACCCCTATCAAAACCGGTAACTCTCAACTTTTCAAGTTCTATGTCATATCTAGTCGCGACTAATACGATTAATAACAATTTAATATTAATAATGCCTTTTTCACTTGTATTAATTGATAAATTATACGTACAAAAATAGACAATTACACAAGGTTATGCACATTTTTTTGTTAAATCAATTAGTTTATTCGCTGATTCTATTGTTTCTTTCCTATGGGCAACCATTACTTTTGTAATGCTTAACATTTTAAGGTTAGATGAAATTATTTTTTCGTTTTCAGTATCGAGATGACTCGTGGCTTCATCTAAAAATAAGATCTTAGGGTCTTTATATAATGCTCTTGCTAAGCATAACCTCTGTTTTTGTCCACCAGATAAGATAGTTCCCATATCTCCAATCAATGTTTCATATTCCATTGGCATTTTTTTTATATCATGGTGTATAGCTGCTATTTTTGCACAATTAATAGCTTTATCTGTGTCTGGATGTTCATCAAAAAAAGTTATATTCTCCATAATAGAACCCGAAAATAGTGAATCATCTTGCGCTACATACCCGATATTATCTCTGATGATTTTTGGATGTGTTTTATTAACTATAACTCCTCCAATCCTAACTTCTCCTCCTGTAGGTAAAATGTTTCCTATCATTAAATTTAATAGTGTGGATTTTCCACAACCTGATGGACCTATTATTGCCACTGAATCTCCAGGCTGAATGTCAAAATATAAATTCTCTATTAAATAATTATTATTTCCCTCATATTTAAAGGAAAGATTTTTAATTTCAATTTTATTTGATTTTATTGTTTCTGTTTTTAGTAGTATATTGGATTTTAATTCTGTTTCAGATAGTACAATATCTGATAATCTTTCAATATGGATCCCAAGCATTTTAAAAGAAATAAATAGATCAATGAGAGATATAGTTCTAGACTCAAATTGAGTTTTGTAAGCAAGAAATGATATTAATATGCCTATTGTAAATGTATTATCAAAGATAAAAGATGTACCTATATAAACTATTAGGATGTTTTGAATTCCAAATATAATTCTATTGGAAAAAGAAAATCCTAGCGATAGTCTTTGAGATTTAAGAGCGGAGTTTACAGTATTTATAGATAAAGTTAGCCAAGAATTATATCGGTGATTCTCTTTGCAGAAAATCTTTATTGTTCTTATTCCTCTCATTGTTTCCATAAAATTGGAATTCAGCTTAGCTGATTGTACGATATTTTCTTTAGTGGCTTCTTTTAAAGGGTAATACCATATTATCCTAATTATTATATATATGAAAATAGTGACAATTGATATTAATGTTAACTGAAAATTATACATTGCCATGATAATAATAGTTGTTGCAGAAACAAGACTATTACATATGGAAATAAAGAAAGAAGAAGTTAACGTATTTTGTATGTTATCAATAGAAGAGAATTTTGAAATTATATCACCTAAATGTCTTTTTTCAAAAAAAGAAACTGGCAAACTCATTAAATGAGTAAATACATTTGCCTTCCATTGTATATTCAAGTTTGTACTAATATATGTAGTCAATAGGCTTTGAATAATGTTTATTACTTGCTCGAAAACAAGTAATACTCCAAAACCTATTGATAGCAACAATATTAAATTCTTATCTTCAGAAACTATCCCATGATCAATTATTAATTGCATGTAAAATGGCCCGATTAGTGCAAAGAACTCTAATACAAAAGCTAGCAATAATATTTTTACTAGTGATCTTTTTATTCCTGATATGTTTTTAAAAAAACTTAAAATGTCAACTTTTTCTTTATCAATTTTTTTTTTTTGAAATCGTTATTTGGCCAGAATTCAACAGCAATTCCAGTAAAACAATTAGAGAATTCATTATAACTCAAACGTCTAAATCCAATACTGGGATCCATTATTGTTATTTTATTTTTTGATATTTTTTTTAAAACTACAAAATGATTAAGCTCCCAATGTAAAATACATGGCAGTTTTAATTGATTTATTTCATTGATGTCTAGTTTAACAGCTCTATAAGATAGTTTTAACTCTTTAGCGTAGTAAGCAATATCATTAAGATTTGTACCTGTAAGAGGAATACGGAATTTTTTTCTAAGCGAAGATAAATCAACTTGGTATCCATGGTAAGAAGAAATAGATGCTAAACAAGCTAGGCCACATTCAGCTATTTCTGTTTGTAAAATAGATGGCAAATTATGAGAATGCCAAAATATGATTTTTTCTAATTTCATCATCTTATTCAAATGCTATTTTTATTAATAGTAATAAGTGGCTCGAATATCCACTCGTATAATTTTCTTTTTTCGTGTAAAATATCAGCATCTAGAGTCATTCCTATCTCTAATGCCTTTTTTATTTTATTTACTTCAATGTATTGTTTTTCAAGTTCTGCCTTTACTAAATAAATAGGTTCATTTGCTATGTCTAATGTATGGAATACGGTTCCTATGCTTTTAACCTCTTGAGCTGGTATTGCGGTTCTACTTATGGAAATAACTTTAGCCTTAAATATTCCGAATTTTTGATATGGATATGCTGAATATCTTATATTAACTATATCACCATTTTTAACAAACCCTATAGATTGGCTAGGAATATATAAATTAATAGAGAATTTTTTGGTATTGGGGACTATATTCAACAATAAAGTAGATTGTTCTACATGAGAACCTAAATCGAAATTATTAATATTTATAAATCCTGATGAACTAGCCACGATAACAGATTCCGTTTGGCTTTCAATATTTATAATTTCTTGATTAACTGACGCTAAAATTCTATCTATCTCTTGTTTTTCTATAAATTGTTTTAATGGAAGTTCTTCTAACTCGAATTTCTTTTCACTAATTGTTCTTTCTATGTCAATCAATTCTTTTTTTGTTAAACTTAAGTTTATTAATTGGTCTGATTCACTATTTTCTGCAATGGTTATGTGCTCTTTTGATATAAACCCTTTTCTTTCTAATATTTTGTATCTGTTGGTATTTTTTTTTTAGTCTATCTAATTTATTCTGTTGTGATGTTAATTTATCCTTAATATTTTCTTTTTGTTTCATTAAGCTTTCAACATGCTCATGTAGTGAATCTAGTTTACTTTTATGTATTTTATCTATTTTATCAATGGCTTGATCTAACGTTTTCTTCTTTAAGATGGCTTGCTCTTTTAATTTATCTTGCAGTATTCCTGTGTTTAAGTTTTGAGCTTTGTATATAACACCCAGAACCTCGCCTTTTTTTACAAATTGACCATCTTTAATCATAACTTTGTTAATGATCCCTGTCTCTCTTGAATAGACTTTTGTGATCCCATCTTCAGGGTAAACTTGTCCTTTTATGGTTGTTTTCCTAGAGTAATCAGTAAACATAATAAATATTATTATAAACAATACAAGAAGGCATGAAATATATGTTAAAACGGTAAAAATAAAGGGGCTGGTCAAAATTATTCGACCAGCCAAAGGTACCGATTTATGCTTTAAAGCCTCCTTGCGAAAAAATTCACTTTTATAAATCATCTATAATTTCTAGTATATCTTGGTAACCTAGTTTATAAATTAAATCTTCTATGTTTTTTTTGTTTACTATGATCAAAAAAAGAAAGTAGATTCTCAAATGATATATATGGTATCTCACTAATTTTACTAAGAAGATGGGTAGAGAATTGATCTAAATTTAATTTTGCTCCGTTGCAAATAATATATCCTGAATCTATGGATAGATTATTATTTGAATTTATTCTTAAGCGTGATGTTTTGGATATGGAATGATGTTTTTTTCCACAAAACAGTTTCAGATTTAATTTTGATGGAACCCTTTTTTCATCGCTGAAAGATTTCAAAAATTCATTATATGAATCTTCTGAAGTAATATTATCAATAACATATTTTGTTAAGATATCAATTTCATCTTTAGCCTGTTTCCATGATCTCGGAAGTGATTTCCTTCCAATGTCAAGGTCGGTTATTTTATATGATAACCAGTTTATGTACTCATGGGCATAAGGTGGAAAAATGCCAACAGATAAATGTATAGTCTCTTCACCAAGAGGTAATGGATTATGCCACCATCCTCTTGGTAGATAAAGAACATCTCCAGCTTCCAGTACAAAATCATCATATGGTTCAGAAGGGCATGGATACGTATTTTCCATATCTTTTGATTGATGTAAATATACAGGGTCAGGAAAGCTTGGTTTGTAAATTATCCATCTTTTCTTTCCTGATAACTGAATTGCAAATATATCTCTGCTATCCCAATGAGGTTTAAAAGAACTTTTCTCTCCGTATGATAAATATAGACTTGAAAACGGATGACTATCTGTAAATGAAGAGCAAGCCTTAGCCAGTTGATCTATTTTTGTTTCATTAATTATACCATTTGCAACTAGTGTTGCACCTGAGTTTAGATAGTCATATAACTTAGAGTATATATACCTATACCGTATAGTGCCTAAATCATTATAGGATTCAATATATTCTGTTTTATCAATAATGCCATTGTACATTAATTTAACACCTTCAAATGAAGGCAGGTTGGAACGATTAAATATATTTTCTATTTCACTATGTTTTATAAATTCATCATCATATATTTTTTTTAAAAACACACGGTTTCTTTTCGAAGAAATTTTCTAGGAAGTCTTTTTTATCAATGGGAAAATTAATTGGGTTCTTGGATTCACATAATAAGTGCAACATCGTTAATCCGGAAGTAAACATGTTCGTATTCCTTTAAATAATTCATTCGGTGTTTTCCCTCCCCGTGTTTTTCGGGGGCGATTATTTAATCGGTTTACCACAAAATTTATTTCCTGATCAGAGACTTCATTAAAATCAGTTCCCTTTGGAAAGTATTGTCTGATTAGTCCATTGATATTCTCATTTATCCCTCTTTCCCAAGGCGAGTAAGGGTGAGCAAAATAAATTTGGG
>NZ_PUWT01000041.1:0-62833 GCF_002968995.1 Photorhabdus hindustanensis | reverse complement strand
TGATTGAAGTGAAATTTCCGGGTGATAAACTTGCCGAAGATCAAGAAATAGATTACATCCAGATTGCAACCGAAGACCGCTTTGGTGTAATGCGTATCAGCGATAACCGCACAGAAGAACAAAAACAGTATGATGAAGCGTGGCGAAAACTTTATCAACCCGGTTCTCAACACTATAAAAATCCCATCCCACTGGCCCCGCTACCGTCCGGTTCGCCGTCTGATGAGGAAGCTTTACCTTCGCCTCCCGCAGAGGGTGTACCGGGGACTATTCCGCAACCCCTGACAAAAAATCCACCGCTTCTCAGCACTTCCCGCTGGTCTTTTTTACCCAGCTATGAAGACTGGGTTATCCTCGGACAGGAAGTGGCGGGTCTGGCCGAAAACGGGTTGAATTATGTCCGCGACAGTACCCGGGAGCTGCTTGCCCAGTTTGGTGCCTGGTTAAATCAAGCCGGCAAGTGGGTGTGTGAAGAGATTATTGATCCGGTCACTCATCAAATCAGCTACGCGTTTTCCTGGGTTAATGAACAAACGGGGAAAATCGTAACCTGGACGGAGAGTGAGATAAAAGCCCGCTGGCAGATTGTGCAAGAAGGCTCAGATATTACCCTGGAAGAGCTTAAAAACATTAGCTGGATGCAGATATTAAAAGAGGTGGGGGAAGGCATGCTGGAAGTGGTGGTGATTATTGCCGGTGTTGCCGTTGTTATCCTTGTCACTCTTGCCGTCGCTGCCGCGCTGATTGCACTGGTAGAAATTTTAGCCGCTGCTGCTGCGGTAAGCGCTGCCGCGTTAGCCGCCGTCCTGACAATATTGGCGAGTGTGACATTCACCACTGCCTCATAATTCATGGAGAAAATGATGGAAACTTCAAATTACTTTGCCCAACTGAGATCACAACTGACCTCTTTTCTTTTTAGTAATGCCGATGGGCTGACTGTTTCCCGCCTGGGTCTCTCAATTACCCTGTTTTTTAAACAGGGTTACACCCAGGAGAAAAAGCAACGCATTCTGGCCTGCTACCGCCGTTTTCGGGAGGAGTTCGGTACTCAACTGCGTTTTCACAGTCATTCACTGAAAGGGTTAAGCAAATATTCACCGGAAAATATTATTAAGATAGAGGAAGGTATTCTCACTAGGAAAAAAAACCAGCTCTGTGGTTGGGTTGTTAGTAATGCTAAAAATGAAGATGAGGCACCTAATTATCTGATGCGTTACCTGGATTCCCGAGAAATTGATGGTGACGATGGTAGCTCCTACCTGAGTCTGGTGCTGCCCTGGGATTATCTGAAAGAACAAGAGGGCATGGCTCGTTTTATGGCCTGGCTGGAATTTCTGTGTGAACAACTCGAACCGGACAGCGGGGACTGTGGCTACTGTCTGGTGCTGCCCAAAGATTACTATGACTACTTTCCCTTAGAGTACCAACTGGCGCAACGTTACCCCTCCCTGCAAGTGAACTCCGCAGTGCACACAGCCAAATTACAGTATGGACACTCCATCCGTGGCATTAACTGGATCACCCTGCTGTCCAAACGCTTTGTAAACCGACTGGGTGGAGAATACTGGATACGTCAGGTGCTGCGCCCCTACCGGGATGTGGTGATTAGTTCTTACCGTGATGGACTGATAATCCGTGCCGGTCAATACCCGGACTTAACGCCACTGCCGGGCAGTGTCCCGGAGAGTTATTTTGCCATTAACCAGCTAATACGTCCGATACGGGTGATACCTCGTGAAGGCCATTCATTGCACTTCTATGGTGAGGGTCATTTTAATTCAACTTCCACCCTTGCCTGGTATGCTCGTTATGACCGGGGGCCGCTGCAAGTAACTCCTTTGAGAGGTGACCATCCGGCACTGGTCAGCGGGATCTGGCAAACCGATAGCCTGCCGGGCAAGCAGTACTTCTTTGCTCAGGGGGCGATGGCTTTTGATGTTGAAGGTGCAGAGACAGGCACAACCCTCTGGCATCTGGTACGGGAAGCGGCAAATATGTGGGAATAACTGATTATCCACCGACTCATAACTCACAGAGAAAATGATGGAAACTGTAGATTACTTTGCCCAGTTGAAATCACAACTGACCGCGTTTACCTTCCTCAATGGCGATGGGCTGACTGTTTCTCGTCTTGGGATTTCTATCACCCTGTTTTTTAAACAGGGCTACACTCAAGAGAAAAAGCAACGCATTCTGGCCTGCTACCAGCGTTTTCGGGAGGAGTTCGGTACTCAACTGCGTTTTCACAGTCATGAGCTGAAAGGGTTAAGAAAATATTCGCCGGAAAATAATGCGCAGTGTCGTGGAAAGTAAAAAAAATTATCCTTAAAGGCGATACCACAACAACCGGAGGCGAGGTTTTAAATGGTTCCGATTTGGTAAACCAACAACTCTCGGTTGCCTGTAAAGGTACCCCGGCGTTTTGTCCCGCCTGTAAACAAACCGGCGCGATTGCGGAAGGTTCTAACTTGTTCAATATACAAGGAATACCTGTCGCGCTGGAGGGACACCTTGTTAATTGTGGTTGTCCGACCGGCGCTTGTCGATTACAGGTACGGTCATAACTATCCAATGCTAAAGCCTTTAATTGAAAGGACGGTTTTAAACTGGGATTAAAAGTTATTTTTTTAACGTATAATTTTAATCGGTATCTGGTTTTAACCGTTTTTTATCTTTTGGCTATATGCTTTTTGCGAAATTTAAGCATTATGATATATCGTGGTTTTACGTTTAAACTAACATTAATCATATCCGATTTATTTTGACTGACATTGTTTTATAGATATGGTTTTATCGACATAGTTTTACCAATACTGTTTTACCCGTATTGCTTTACTGGCAATTCTGCGTTTTTTGTAAATCATCACCCTTTATCTTTTCTCTATAAATTACTAATCAATAACTTGATAGTATAAAAACACCGTTAATGTTTTTTAGGATAATTTTTTTAGCACTTAAATCCGGCTAAATTAATCGTTTTATCTCTTTTTTATCACATTTTTTTATTGATTTTTTCGTAAAACAATGGTGAGAAAACATTTGAGCGTTAATCTATTCTATTAATGTTATTTTACGTGATTATGTCTTTTCAACTCTCGGTTAATGATTAGTGAATTTCGACTTAATGTCATTAATCACGCCACTGAAGATTTTAATTTTCTTGGTTAAATCAGTCTGTTGAATGAAGTATTTAACCTCTCCCTGTTTGTCTTTTTAAATAGTCATAGCGGGTTAGGCAAATGTAAAATAAGTGGAGTGTAGTATTACCGATTTACCGATAAGTGGATTAAACATAGCAGGGAATAGGTTGTTTTTAGTCACTCTATACCTTTTAAAAAGCTGACATTAATGGCCTACCTATTCTTTAATCCTTAGTTGATTAATCACCGGTAAAAGGGAGATGTAAGTTAAAAAATAATGTTGAAAATATGATAAGCTTATACAGCGGTTTTCATTCTGAGGGGGTGTTTGTTTTTAATTATAAATCGGCCATGACGAAAGGTTTTTACATTTACTGAACCGTATTTAACGTTCTTATTTTCATTAAACTGATATTTAGGTTTTCTGTTTTCTATTTTCTCCTTTTTCTGTATTTTATCTTTTAGGCTTAAAACCAGTGAGGGTGGCAGAACGGCTAATGGTATTAAGATTAACGCCCATTCCTTTAATCATTTTTTATGTTGCTAAATATCCTTGCTTTTCTGGGGTTAATCTAAAAGCTGCCCGGTTTTCTACAATTATAGTCTCTGATTTTTCGTAAACTTGTTGCAGTCAGGCAAAATCTTTTATTTAAGAAGATTGGTTTAATGTGGTTAATACGGTTAAATGTTTTGATAAGATATATTCCTGTTATTGGGTTAACACTGTCATTTTTTCCACCTTATTTAATCAATTTAAAACCTGTTTTTTCTAATGTTTTCTCTTCCAAGGTCAGCATGACATCGGATTTTTTACCCGCTTTTAAAAATCCTTAATCAATTCTTTTTACTTTTGATGATTAAAGTTTTTACCTGTTTTTTCGTGGTTAATTTGGCCTCTTTTCCCGCTTTTAAAACCACACTGATAGATAAAAAAGGCTTTTTTTAACAATTACCCCGTAAATCCTGGCCCAATGCGAGGGTTTACGGCGGTTTTTGCTAAATTTGTTAGCTTTCTTGCAGATTTAGTTGATTAATTTGCACAACCTGCTTTTCCTGCACATCATATAAATTATTTCATTAACCATTATCCATTAACGAAAACTTATGATTAGAGTTGCACTTATTGACGACCACGTAGTTGTCCGTTCCGGCTTTGCCCAATTACTCGCGCTTGAAAAGGATATTGAAATCGCCGGGCAATACGCCAATGCCAAAGAAGCTTGGTTGGGTTTACTCAGAAACCCGATTGACGTTGCCGTGATGGATATCGATATGCCCGATGAAAGCGGTTTGCACCTGCTCACCCGGTTACGGCAAAAACAACCTGATTTTCGTACCATTATTCTCAGTATTTATGACACCACGGCATTTGTACAAAGTGCGCTGGATGCCGGCGCCTGCGGCTATCTCACCAAACGATGCGGCCCGGAAGAATTAGTACAGGCAGTACGTTCCGTACATCAAGGCGGTTGCTACTTGTGTGCCGACGCACTAAAAGCACTGCGTCAGACACCACAAGAGATTAAAGCACTGCAAGTTCTGACGCCCAGAGAACGGGAAATATTTTCTCTACTTATCAACGGCATCAATGTTAAAACTATCGCGGAACAACTCAATCTCAGCCATAAAACAGTTCATGTTCATCGTGCCAATATTCTTAGCAAACTCCAGTGTAATAGCACTATTGATCTGGTTCATTACGCTCTGCAACACCAGATTCTAACGGGGAACTCATGAACAGAAGATCACGATTTGGCCTGTTATCACTCTTTCTGCTGTTTTTTTATTCTCTGAGTTGGCTTGCTCTGTGGACCATCAGCTTCTACCTGAATGATAACGGGCAACAAGCAGCACTGCTTTTGCCACAAGGGTTACGGCTGGCACTGTTTATCCTACTAGGATATCGTTACTTACCAACCTTATTAGCCACTGAGATTATTATTCTGCTATGGCTCGGCAGCGAACAACTTATTACTCACAATATCATTCTGTTATCACCCTTTCTCAGCCTAATACCTGCCCTTATCGTGCAACAATTCTGGGGGCGCTATACCCTGTATTGGCAACGGCTCTCAATTCTGCTGGCTGGTGTAACCGCTAATAGTGTGTTACAGGCTGTTTGTCTGGGGTTTACGCTGACTGCCGACGCCAGCCATCTGTTTCTCACCTCGTTAACCGGTGGCGTTTTGCTGTCACCCTTTGTTTATCTGATCTATGAATACCTGCGTCAGCAACATCTGAGAAATATGCTGCAACCGAGCGATCCTGATCCGCAACTACGCCCTTCCTTGTTGATGTGGTGTTGTCTATTCTGCTTGCTCGGGTTAAGCGCCCAGATCTTTATGTCGCCAGAAATTGAGAATCTTTTAATCATTCTCATATTTATCCCCAATGTCTTCATGGCCTACCGTTATGGCTGGCAAGGCGGCGTACTGGCAGCTCTGTTAGGCAGTCTCATGATCACGTCAGCTCGTCAATTCAGTGGTGCTTTTAACGATTTAGGCGAACTGGAAATGTTCCTGACCATTCAGTCCTTATTAGGCATAGGTCTGGGAATAGCAATCAGCCGTCAGCAACAGCTCGCTGAAAATTTGCAACGTTACCGTGAATTGCTAGAACGGGAGTTAACCGCCCGCCGTACCCTGATGAAGAAACTGATTCACACAGAAGAAGACGTTTGTAAAAGCATTGCCCGCGAGTTACATGATGAAATTGGTCAGAATATTACCGCCATTCAAATTCAGGCAACGCTGATAAAACGTACCGCCACCACCCCGGCAACAGAAATGATCGCAGAGCAGATCAATCATCTCGCCCAACAGATTCATCAATCCACGCGTCAATTATTACGCCAATTGCGCCCACCAGTTCTGGAAGAGATGTCTTTAGAAAAAGCACTTCACCATTTGATCCATGAATTTGCGTTTAAAGAACAAAATATTGATTGCCAGTTGAATTACCAGCTTCCTCAAAATCCAACGGATGAAACGGTGGTTTTTACCCTCTACCGTCTGGTTCAAGAGTTACTGAACAATATCAGCAAGCATGCTCAAGCGACTCGAATCGCTATCATCCTGCGACAACACCGGGATGTGATTGAACTCAGAATCAGTGATAACGGCATCGGCATTACAGAAAACAACAGAAAAGGCGGATTTGGCCTCCAGGGTATTGAAGAACGTATCCGTGCATTAGGAGGAGATTGGCAATTAAGTAATGATAACGGCACACGCATAACTGTTAACCTGCCCACAAATTCTGATGAAAATCAAGCATAACTAAGAATTATTCCTAGTTGCCTAAAACCTTACCTCATCCATTTTCATTAATTTTTCTTTACATTCCCTTTTTCATGGAGGAACCGGGTATGCAAGCCACCAGCCAGGAACAGATTTCACAACACTATCGCCGCTGGCGTAGCCGCCTGCTGATTTCCATGATTATTGGCTATGCCGCATTTTATCTGACGCGAAAAAGCTTCAACTTTGTTATGCCGGTTATGCAGTTGGAACTGGGATTGGATAAAGGGCATATCGGCTGGATAACCAGTCTGTTCTATCTGGCTTACGGCAGCTCAAAATTTATTTCCGGTGTATTTCATGATCACACCGGTTATCGCTGGTTTATGGGCGCCGGATTAGTGATGACAGGTGTGTTAAACATTATCTTTGCTTTCTGCTCATCATTTTCCGCACTGCTGATCATCTGGACACTGAACGGCTTCTTTCAGGGATGGGGATGGCCGCCTTGCGCCAGATTGCTGACACACTGGTACTCCCGCAATGAGCGGGGCTTCTGGTGGGGATATTGGAATACTTCCATCAATATTGTCGGCATTACCGTCCCAATATTGTCCGCTTTTCTGGCGACCACTTACGGCTGGCAAACAGCGCTGATGATACCGGGAATTATCGGCATTTTATTGGGTATCGGGCTTTGTTATCAATTATGCGGCATACCACAACAGCAAGGTTTACCCAGTGTGGGACAGTGGCGGCAGGATTTACTGGAGCTTCGGCACGAACAGCTATCGCCCCCGCTGCCGATGATGCAGATATTGCGGGATACGATCTTAACTAGCAGAACTATCTGGTTGCTAGGATTCTCCTACATTCTGGTCTACCTCATCAGAATGGCGATTAACGATTGGGGAAACCTGTGGTTGTCAGAAACACATGGCGCCAATCTGCTCAGTGCCAATGCGACGCTCTCACTGTTTGAACTCGGTGGTTTAACCGGTGCGCTGTTTTCGGGTTGGGGATCGGATTTACTGTTCCGCGGCCAACGCGCCCCAATGATTCTACTGTTCGCGCTTGGACTGTTCATGGCTGTCACCGCATTGTGGCTGACTCCCATTCATCACTATGCGCTGTTGGCAGTCTGTTTTTTCAGTATCGGTTTTTTTGTATTTGGCCCGCAAATGCTGATTGGGCTGGCAGCAACAGAATATTGCCATAAACAAGCCGCCGGTACCGTCACTGGTTATCTGGGATTGTACGCCTACCTGGGCGCGGCAATTGCAGGTTGGCCTCTAAGTCAGATGATTGCCCACTATGGCTGGTCAGGGATGTTTGCCCTACTCACAGCCGCAGCCGCCATGATGGGTTTGCTGTTGATGCCGCTGTTAATGGCAGACGTTGGTAAAAGGGAACATATGGCAGGGATAGCACCGAGACTTTCCGATGACAAGCAGTTTTAAATACCAAGGACAAAATAATGAAACTGAAACCTTTCTCTACACTTATCGCAGCCGGTCTGGCCGTTGCTGCATTTACCAACAGCGCTCAAGCCGCCGGACGTTTGATCGTTTATTGCAGCGCAACTAACGCCATGTGTGAAGCTGAAACCAGAGCATTCGGTGAAAAATACAATGTAAAAACCACTTTTGTCCGTAACGGCTCAGGCAGTACGCTGGCAAAAATTGAAGCCGAAAAACGCAATCCACAAGCGGATGTCTGGTACGGCGGTACACTGGACCCGCAATCTCAGGCGGGAGAGATGGATCTGCTGGAGCCTTATAAATCCCCTAATCTGGCGCAAATCATGCCGCAGTTCCGCGACCCGGCTAAACGTAAAGGCAACTACAGCTCCGCCGTTTACGTCGGTATTCTTGGCTATGGCGTCAACACTGAGCGCTTAAAAGAGAAAAATCTGCCGATCCCAACTTGCTGGAAAGATCTCACCAAACCGATATATAAAGGCGAAATTCAGATTGCCGATCCTCAAAGTTCAGGCACTGCTTACACTGCGTTAGCAACCTTTGTTCAGTTATGGGGCGAAGATCAAGCATTTGATTATCTGAAAAAACTCAACGCCAATATTTCTCAGTACACCAAATCCGGTATTGCCCCAGCACGCAATGCCGCCCGTGGCGAATCCGCGATTGGTATCGGTTTCCTGCATGATTACTCATTGGAAGTAGAAAATGGCGCACCATTAAAACTTATCGCGCCATGTGAAAGTACCGGTTATGAAATCGGCGGCGTAAGTATCATCAAAAATGCCCGCAATATGGATAACGCTAAACTGTTTGTTGACTGGGTATTATCCAAAGAAGCACAAGAATTGAGTTGGAAGAAAGGGAAAGCTTATCAGATCCTGACCAATACCAAGGCGAAAGCTTCTCCTTTGGCACTTAAATTATCTGATCTGAAACTGATCAATTACCACATGGATAAATATGGCGCCAGTGATGTACGCAAAGAGTTAATTACCAAATGGGTGACAGAAGTGAAAATGGCTAAATAAAGCCAGTCAAGGGCGGAGCATTTCCCGCCCTTAAGAAGCTATCCGTCAGGCTACCTTATGTTCCCGCACCAATAATGCCTTAGTGCCTAGCTTCTTACTGCTTTACTGCTGCTACTACACAATAATAATAAAACGGAAGGAAATTATGTCTCACGCCTTTACCCTGCCTATCAGACAAAAGCAGGATGCCGTGTTCTGGTGGATTACTCTAATGTGGCTAGCCTTCGCGCTTCTGCCATCATGGAGCCTGGACTACGGCCTTTTCGAATCTACTCAAGATGAACTCTTCGCCGCTTATGGCTGGAATGGATTAAACATCGGCTTACTGTGGTTCCTGCTGCCCTCAGTGCTGCTACTACGTCCACTGACACCAGCAAACCGCAATCAACGTAACCGCCACTATTTTGATGCAGGTTATGCTTTATTATGCGCGCTATTTGTCGTTATCAGCGCAGCTATTATTGGTCGTGGGCTAGGCTACTCGACGATTTTCCTGTTTATCTCGCTGGGCGCGATTATTACTCTGGCCCTGTCTCGCCTTGAATGGTTAGGTGGTGATAGTTTTGTTATCGGCTCATTAGTCGCGGTTATTGCCCTCATCGGCATATTTATCCTTTATCCGAGTATTGCCATCTTTATTCCGATGTTTACGGATGATGCCGGTCAGTTTGCCCCATTTGCTTTTATATCGATCCTAGGGCAAGCACATATTATTCAGGTTATCATCAACTCTGTTCTACTCTCGCTGGCGGTTGGCGCAGGTTGCACCTTCTTCGGGCTAGTACTGGCAATTTATACCGCCAGAATCGCCCGCCGTTCCGCCATTATTGGCCGGGTATTCTCCATCTTACCTATCGTCACCCCGCCGTTTGTTGTCGGTTTAGGCGTCACATTGATGATGGGCCGTTCCGGTTATATCACTGAATTTATGGCAAACTGGTTTGGCCTAACCAACACCAACTGGCTGTATGGCTTTACCGGCATCTGGCTGGCGCAAGTTCTAGCCTTCACACCAATGGCGTTTATGATCCTTGATGGCGCCATCAAAACCATCCATCCCTCATTGGAAGAAGCTGCCTATACTCTGCGTGCCAATCGCTATCAGACGTTCTTCAATGTTTTTATCCCGCTGTTGAAACCGGCACTGGCGAACTCTTTCCTGATTGTCATTGTCCAGTCGCTGGCAGATTTCAGTAACCCACTGGTACTGGGCGGTAGCTTTGACGTACTGGCGACCCAGATCTACTTCTATATCACCGGTTCTCAACTCGACTATCAAGCCGCCAGTACTCTCGGCGCTTCGCTGCTGGTTTTCTCGCTACTGGTCTTCTGCGTTCAGTATTTGTGGATTGGTAAACGTTCCTATGTCACGGTTTCCGGCAAATCCTACCGTGGTGATGTACAACCGTTGCCAACTTCACTGGTTTGGGGTGTCTGTGCCATCCTGTTTATCTGGGTTGTATTCAACATTCTATTGTACGGCAGCATCTTCTACGGCAGTTTCACCGTTAACTGGGGAGTGGATTACACCCTGACCTTGGATAACTTTATTAAACTGTTCGGTCAAGGGATGAACGACGGCGCATGGCCATCATTACTGGATACCTTGCTCTACGCCGGTATCGCGGCCCCTATTACCGCTATTTTGGGTTTGCTGATCGCCTACATTGTTGTACGCCAGGAATTTCGCGGTAAAAAAACCATCGAATTCACTACCATGCTATGTTTTGCCGTACCGGGTACCGTCGCCGGGGTTTCCTACATTCTGGCCTTCAACGATTCACCTTTTTATCTCACCGGAACTGCGGCAATCGTCATTATCTCCATGACCATGCGCAATGTACCGGTGGGTATCCGGGCAGGTATTGCCGGTCTTGGACAAATTGATAAATCACTGGATGAAGCTTCACTCAGCCTACGTGCCGGATCGATGAAAACCATCTTCCATATACTGTTACCCTTACTGCGCCCTGCGATTTTATCTGCACTCATCTATAGCTTCGTCCGTGCGATTACCACCGTCAGCGCGATTGTCTTCCTGGTCACACCAGACACCCGCGTAGCAACCTCTTATATTCTGAATCGAGTGGAAGATGGTGAATACGGAGTTGCTATCGCTTATGGCTCGATCCTGATTGTGGTTATGCTGGCCATTATTTTCTTATTTGACTACCTGATTGGCGAAGCGCGGATCTCTCGTTCCAAAGCCAAAAATACACAGTAATCACGGAGTGACGACATGACACAACAAAATTTTGTCGAACTGAAAAATGTAACCAAACGGTTCGGTAGCAACACCGTGATCGATAATCTGGAACTATCTATTCCACAGGGACATATGGTCACACTATTAGGACCCTCCGGCTGCGGTAAAACCACCGTATTACGTCTGGTTGCCGGGCTGGAAAAACCTAGCTCAGGTAAGATTTTCATTGACGGTGAAGACGTCACAGATCGCTCTATTCAGCAACGAGATATCTGTATGGTATTTCAGTCCTATGCCCTATTCCCGCATATGTCGCTAGGGGAAAATATTGGCTACGGGCTGAAAATGCTAGGACGGCCTAAAGCAGAAATACGGGAACGGGTTAAAGAGGCGCTGGAGCTGGTGGATTTAGGCGGCTTTGAAGAGCGTTACGTAGACCAAATCTCCGGCGGTCAACAACAGCGTGTCGCTCTCGCTCGCGCACTGATCCTCAAGCCTAAAGTGTTACTTTTCGATGAACCGCTGAGTAACCTTGATGCCAATCTGCGTCGCAGTATGCGCGAGAAAATCCGCGAATTACAGCAGCAATTTAATATTACCTCGCTATATGTTACTCATGATCAAAGTGAGGCATTTGCAGTTTCCGATGCGGTACTGGTGATGAATAAAGGTAAAATCATGCAAATTGGCACGCCACAAACACTCTATCGCCAACCGGCGTCTGAGTTTATGGCAAGTTTTATGGGAGACGCCAATATCTTCCCGGCGACTTTAGGTACTGATTATGTTGAGATTTTTCAATATCGCCTGCCACGGCCAGCAAACTTTACCACCAACAAACAATCGGTAACGGTAGGCGTCAGACCGGAAGCAATTACCCTGAGCCATCAAGGTAATACCAGCCAACGCTGTACCATTAGTCATGTGGCTTACATGGGGCCACAATATGAAGTCACCGTAGATTGGCAAGGGCAAACTCTGCTATTACAGATTAACGCTACCCAATTGCAACCCGATGTTGGCGATAATTATTATCTGGAAATTCATCCGTTTGGGATGTTTATTTTGGCCGAGAAAAGCAACTGTTAATTTGATTGCAAAAAATCCTGACTTTTAGATCAATAGGCCGCCAAATGGCGGCCTATATAATGAAAATACAGACACGAAAGGAATAGCTGAGGTCATCACAGGTAAGCAGCGCAACAACCTGATAGGTACGGTTTGACTGATGTTTAACGGTCAATGGTCTCGATTTGATAACTACTCTGACCTAGCTTATATAGATAATATAGATTAAAACTTGCACAATACTATAGCAAAGATTACTATAATAAAAATTACCATTTCGGGGATTTCGTGGCTATTTACTTAACAAAACTTTTTAATAAAAAAGCCAAAAAACTAAAAATCACCACAGATACCTTACTTAAAGCGGCGTCTGAGGTCATGAATGGTGTATTTGAAGCTGATTTAGGCGGTGGTGTTATCAAGAAGCGGGTTCCTTTAAAAGGCACGGGTAAAAGTGGTGGCACACGAACTATCATCTTCTTTAAAAGTGGAACTAACCTGTTTTTTTTTCGATGGCTGGTCAAAAAGTGAAGTCAGCGGAAAAAGAGCTAAGGAAATCGAGGACGATGACTTGGAGGGTTACAAAGACGTTGCCGCAGAACTTCTAAAGTATGATGATAAAAAAAATAAAAAAAAATGCTCGAACTAAAACTTTTGGTAGAGGTGAAAGATGAGCACTAAATTGGACGAAATGCTTGGCTTTGCAAAAGAGCTAGAAGAGGCTGGTATTTCTAACGGTGATTTAACCAAAAAACTTGAAGCTAGAATTCAAGTTCGCAATTTAAGTAAACATATAGCTAAAGCTCGCCCGATGTCTGGCGATGAAATCAAGAAATTACGCGACCGTTATAACATTTCTCAAGCTAGTTTAGCTCTGGCGCTTAATATGACGAAAGAAAGCGTATCAAAATGGGAGCGTGGTGAAATTAAGCCCAATGGGGCAGCATTAAGAATGCTAAACCTCATTGATAAACAAGGATTGAAAATTATCACCGCTTAACATAACCATTAAAGGTACCTTTCGGGGTACTCTGACCGCTGACAAACCTCGTTTAAGGCACTGATACAGGAGCGGAAATTATGAAAATGCAGACTTTTGAAAGCGTATGGGACGCGATCAGAGATACACCAGAGCAGGCCGAAAACATGAAGATCCGTGCGCAACTAACGAATACGCTCAACGCATGGATAGCAAAACGGGAATTTACCCAAGCTGAAGCCGCCAAAGTACTGGGGATTACCCAACCCCGTGTTTCAGAACTTGCCAGGGGCAAAATACAGCTTTTCAGTGTGGATAAGTTGATTGCGATGATGGCTCATGCTGGTGTATATATCCGGCATATCGAGATAAGCGAGCCGGAAGTCGCTTTAACCACATTACCCGCCGTTTAACTCTCTCAAAAGTGAGATCCAGCGCTTAGCACGCTGAATTTCACTTTTACTTAAAAGCCCCTGATTCCATTACCGCTATACAATTTGTAAGGTTCTATGCCGTCTTTTTTACACTCATCAAAAAAGAGCGCCAGAGATTTAACACCCTCTTCTTTCAACTCATCGACGCTATAAGCGTAAAAGTCAGCACCACCATTTAACCCGACAAACTCACCACGAAACATCTCGATTTCCGGGTCAAAAGTGATCACAGCCACATGGCCGTCAATTTTTAACGTATTGTTTATCATGATCTAATTCCTAACCAAAATAACAAGAACCTGGTAAATAATAAAAATAAATTTACCAGATTCCTAATTAAATATTAGATACAGAAACAGCGACAAATAAACGTATTATTTAAGCAATTCTCTTACCTGACCAGCAAATGCCTCTCCGCCATCCTTCGCGGTATAACGTACATGCAAAATAATATCTGTCAAATTATCCAGAATATCTCGCTGTATACTGTCTGTTGCTGCTGATGGGAAGGTAAGTTTCCAGTCAGAAACCGCCCCCGTTCCTTCAAAAGGTAAATAGCGATCATCACCGAAATTAAGATTAAATGTACCGCTATCATTAATCCCTGATGAAAGTGCAATTTGTTGACTCGCTCTCAAATTCGTAACAATTTGTTTATTATCGCCTTCTTTATTTGAAAGTAAATATTTCACACCATTAATATCCGGCGTTTTCAATGTATAACTTTTGGTTTGGGTTAAAATCGCTTTAATATCCTGATAAGGACCAATTAATGTCGGCAGCGTAACCGATACAGAAGTGATCTGGCGTAAATAATGCCCGGCATAATCCTGATCAAATAATTTCTCGTTCAGTATAAATGTAATTCCTTCACCGGTTTTAAGTTCAGATTGAATATCTTGCCATTTTTTCGTATCAGATAATAGATTTTTTAACGAGATCGTTTTAGTTAACTCTAAACGACGTTCATTACGATTCAAATAAGCCGATTCCATTTTCAATAGATTCAGTTTAATCTTTTCTCCGACCAACAAACCACTATGATTATCGTCCCAACCATTTTGTACAATAAATTGTGTGGAAAAATCCCCCATTTCATATTGCCAACATGCTTGTGCATTTAAACATAGCGAAAGTACTGCATCGTAAGCCTGACGATATAATGACATCATCTGATCATTCAGCCATTGATAAAGCGAAGATTTCGTTACCCTGGTCACAGTAAGAAACTGATACATATCCTGCTCTTTTTGCAGTTGTGCCTGAGATTGTTGTAATGTTGTATTCGCAGCGGAAATTTGCGCCTCTTGCTGTTCAATCTGTTTTTTCAACATTTCCAGCTCACTTTCCGCCTGTTTATATTGAATCTCCCACTCTTCACGTCGCCGGTTATAACTGGCTTTAACGCTCAATGCATCACTTGCCATTTGCATCATTAATGATGCCGTACGTGTAATACCCGCAGAACAAACAAGCGGCATATGCCATCGTTGTCCACCAAATGACGTTCCCGCAATACTCGGTATCAGCGAGGCGGCACCGGCGGCGGTTAACATTCCTTCCTCAACAGAAGAAATAATTTTTGCCGTACCTTGTAAATTCAGAGCATTGGTTTCATCTGTAGAAATGTTTTCATCATAAAGCGCCTTATAATGATCAATCCGCAGTTGTATTGTCTGCCGACTTTTTAATAATGCCTGTTTCCCTTTTTCAGCGATTGCGACAGCATCTTTCTGCAATGAAATGGTAAAAACAGCTAACTCTTTCAAATGTAATTGATTCAACTCTTCCTGTTCCGCGCGATCTTTACGTTCTTGCGCACTCAAGAGTAAATCACCAAAATGACTTAATGTATCTACCGCATGATAAACACTGGGTAATAATGCCCGAAAACGATAAGGCGGTATATTCAAAATAGCCGTACTACCTGCTGCTAATAATGATCCACCGTTCGCCAGTAAAGCGAGCAAATTTTTCGGATCGACAGGTGTTGCATATAATGGTAGCGATAAAGGTTTACCATCTAAAGTTAAATTATGGCGCAAATTATAAAATCTGCTGGATAAAATATCCCAATACCACAGTAAATCATTATTCAAAGGCACTCTGAATATCGCATTATCCACCTCCGTATGAGCACTGACTTTAGTCGCTGGAAGATCAATTAATATATCAGGATCAAGATTACTCTCAAATTCGCGTAATTTATTATTCTTTGAAGAGGTGACATCTGCCAATTCAATCGGTAGCCAATGACTGACTAAATCAAAATCAGGTCTGGGGCCAAGTAATTGCTGTGCTTGAAGATAGCGTAATTTAGCATTATTAAGTCCGTCATTGGTCAGAAAGCGATAAAAACTATCACCGAAATCAATTAAGTTCTGCACATACATTTGGAATATGGCTTTCTTATAATGTACCGGATCGGCATAAGCTATCGCATCTGGATCTTGTAATCCTTTTAGTTGTACTGAACTATCTTGAGAAACCTCTAACAGGCTGCAATTCCAATAGCTTGGGCTACCATTAGCCTTATTTTTTACTCCTGGATTGAAAATATAGTGTAACCAGTTTTGAGCATCCTGATATTGTTGTGAAGCATTGAGTTGATACGCAACTAAATAAGGCACATGGAAGAAAAGCTCCCAGAAATAAATACTATTTGCTCCGTTAAGCGCTGAATCATTATTTTCATCACTCCCCGGAATAGGCGGCTCTTTAATATGTTGTGCCTCCCAACTCAGTACATCAGCAATAGAGTGGTTAGCTCGCGCAATAAGTTCCTTGCCAAATAAGGTATTTAATCTGATAGATCGATATTTAAATTGTAATTCAGTAATGTCCAAATACTGTGCTTGCGTTTTTTTATCATAGGCCAACAGCAAATTAGGATAAGGCGTTTTACTTAGTTTAATTTCATAATAGTTATAACCTAAATCCGCATCTTCACCCTCTTTCTTATAACCTAGTTTTAAAAAGACACTCGGATCATTACCATTTATTTCATCGAGTTCAAGTTCTACAGTAGGAATAATACTCTTTCCATTGAGTAATTGGCGTTCTGAATATAACAGACTATCGCTCCCTCCTTTAGTATGCCATAAACAGAAATCAGCCTCCCGATAACCGGAATGATCAATATCTACTTTTGGCGTGCCATCTCCAGAAGCAACAAGTTTACCACCAAATTTATTGAGTTCTGAACTAAATACTTTAGCTTCTTTTAGTCCAGACAGTGGTACTTCCATTTCTTTGGCAAAATGATAAGCATTACCTTGCTTTTGTCCCCATTCAGAAAAATTAACGTTCAACTCAGGATAACCACTCTGACTAGAATTAAACATAATATAAAAATAGTCACCTGACCCATAACTATTATCATTAATAGTCACTGCGACAGAAACGGTTATTTTTCCATTATTTTCTTTTGCGCCATCAGCAAGTGAAATATTAACCTTTCCTGCTTCACTAGATTTACTTTTAAGATCAATATCACATACTACAGATTTAATAATCTCTTCCCCAATTGACAAACTATTATTACCACTGAGACGTAGTTTTCTACTACCCATTTCAGCAAATAGTGTCATTTTCCCTGTCGCAAGCCCAGGATAACTTCCTGATTCCTGATAAACAGGTTTATCAACTAATTTATATGCATCCCCAAAATAGGCTGACAACATATTTGATTGTGTAAGATCTTCCGTAGAATTAGATTTAATCTGTTGATAAATATAGAGATCTAATGACTTATTACCAACCAGAGGAACAGGAATTTCGTTAAATAATAAATTACAGGAGTACGGATAATGTTCTTCTTTTCCTGACTTATAAATAGCAGAAATAACTAATACCGGTTCAGCTCGCAAATCCATTAACGCAATTAATTCAAAACCATCATTAACTTTACTCTTATCGCCGGTAAAAGTACGTAATTTATTTGGCAGACTCCATTCACCATTAAATTTTCGATATATCAAATTAATACTATAATAATTTTTTTCTTCATTATTATTATCAACTTCATGTGCCAACCAAACGATATGAAGACGACCATCAATAACAACTGGCCGGATCTTAATCACTTCCCCAGTAGCAGGAATACTAATTTTCTCCCATTCTTTCCAGGCGGTAGGATTAATGACATCTTGCATATTTCGATTAGCCATATTCAGGGATCGCCAATAATATTGACCTGGTGTAATATTCATCTTACCAATAAAATAATATTCGGCTTGAGCGGGAGCTAATTCTTTAGTCGTATTGATATAGCCACTCATTAACTCTAAGTTACTTATTTCTTCAAATTTATTTAAATAATTCAATATAACTTCTTGAACAACTTCATCACTCAACTTCCCTTTATTTAAATTATCCTCCAATTCTTTAAAATCACTTGTTTTACCCTGGCGTAATATAGGGCTAATATAATTCTCTGGATAATTCCATAACTGTTGAAAACCAGCCCAAATATTATATTGGCTTAAAACATCACTCCATTTCTCTACTCTATCTTCATATTGATAATCATACCCAGGTTCCATGTTAAGCATAATACCATTAATATATTGCTGAATACTGGAAATCGCTTGTGCAACGACACTGGTATTAACCTGACTAGATACCTGATTATCAATCAGTAAATATTGATATAAATCATCCGGCGTTTTTAAATCGGGTGAATTAGCTGTTTTTGAAATATGCCCTAAGTAATAACTAACCAATCCATCACGAACATTCTCAGCTAATTTTTTAGAAACAATATTTTTCATATCCTGAACCTCTATTAGAAATTTTTTATTCCACCATGAAAACTATATTTACAGAGTTGCTACCATCATTGTGCCAACCTGTTTATAATCCTCATAAGAGGAATGAGCATTGATATTTATCGTCGCTAATAATGAGCGCATGGAAAGAGCCATTTCCTCAGACCAAACTTTAAGTCTCATCATGATATCTATTTCAGCTAATGTTTTTACTGTATTCTCTTCCTTGCCAATAATATATGAATTAGCTAATAACACCTCATCACTCTGCCATGACAATAGTTCAGTTAATATTTTCACCATATTAGTTTTATCGTTACTTTGATTATTCTTATTGACTAGTTCCAAATAACGCAATATTTTATCTTCCGCGTTATCTAAAGAGGCAACTAATTGCATCCAATCTCGGTAGCGACTGAAATAATAAATAACCGATAAAGAAAGTTGCGTATTCTGGCAGCCAAACCGTTCAGGATGTTCAGAAAAATGATTCAACATCACAGTACTCAATTGGAACGTCTTAATCACTGAAATATATCGCGATAAGTCATACATCAGTATCAAATAATCCTGACTGATCACCTCTGGTTGCAAATTCTTCTTATCAAACAGTTCAAATGACTTCAATAAAAAATCATAACTACTTGAGCCAATCCAATTTAAAATAAATAAAGGAAATGGTTGTGATAGCTGAAATGCATTTGCCAACATACTGGCTGATATTGCATTTTGTGCGGATTGAGTTTGAGTAATAATTGCAGCCCATTGCTCAGTAATAGATACTTTGACTTTCTCATCAAGTAATATGCTTTTTATCGCTTTATTAATTTCATCAGTAATATTAACATCAGGTTTAACCAAACCATATTTTTGATGAGATACTGAGTTTAAAACAGTTTGACGTGGAGTTAACCAATCAATCAAATCACCATTATTATCCAATGCAGGTAAGATATTTTCTGACAAACTTTCCAGCATTAGACTTTCTGAATTACGATGCAATCCAACTTGATTAATAAAGGCCACCTGAGCCGCATTTCCGGTCATAACAACTTCATTAGCTGGTAATAAGAATAGTTGAAGAGTACCAACAGATAATTTATTTATTCTCAACCATTCTGTAACCTGCTCCATTGCAATCATAATATCCAGTATATCTGTTTGTCTATTATTTCCTGATTGCGATAAATAAGGCATACCCGCGACCTGTTTTAATACTTTATTTCCACCTATCAGCGTTAAAAGAACCACACCTTCTTGTGGTGTTAACCCAAAAATTCTCGACAATCGCACAATGCGATAAAACGCAGAAATAACAGCAAGTGAACATGTTAAACTCTTTTTACCAATCGATTCAGCAACTAATGGCGCTAATAGAGCAAAATCCTTCGCTTCAATTTTCAAACCAGCACATAACTTGCTAATAATAGTGTCATCCTGCTTTGTTTCCGAATAAAACTCACGATCATCAATCACCAATGGCGCATCAAATAACGAAGATGAATTGAAAATCTGATCGAAGAAAGGAATGGCTGTACCCGTCGAAAAAGGGGTAATTTGATATATCAACGCGGCAAAATCATCAGGTGAAATATGATATTTTTTACTCCAATGATGAAAAATTCCTAACATACGTAAGGTATTATCATTCATCTGTAATTGTTTATTTGCATCCCCTTCTGCCCGCATCGTCGAAGTTACCAATAAATCAATTTTATCTACCGGTAAATTAACCCATTTCCACAATCGTATCATGCGATTTAATCTATCAAAGCGTTCATGATTCACACCGGATAGTTTATTTATCTCTTGTGGCAAATGATCATTTGAGGAAAACTCACGATACAAATGTAAAAAATCACTCTCTTTTGTATTTGGCCCATTAATAAAAACGGAGCCATAACTATAAGGAGCCGCAGGCATACCTAAATTAAGCACATTTTGAGATAATCTCACATTATTTTGCTCTAATGCAGCTTCCTTATTTGTAGATATTCCTTTTATACATAATAATTGCTCAACCTCTGCGACAGAAAGAGTTGTTTGTCTAGTAAAAGTTGATAACAATTCAAGTAACTCTGCATTATTAACACCGTAATTATCCTGATAGAATTGGCTATTAGAGGGGTTCAATGGCTCATTAATTATCTTTTGCTGATAAATACCTAACTGGTTTGCTAAAGGTGCGACAAATTCTCCATTAGCAGTATTCAGACTGGATTTCAGAAAATAAGGATAACTCTTGTCTGTCTGTTGCATCATTTCCAAACAAAAAAGTTTTTTATTATCAAACGTTAGATTAATTTGGTTTTGCGCATAATCATAAGGGAGTTGGAATGGATAACGTACATTAGCCAAAAGATCATAACTGGATAAATTGGTCTTTCCTTGCTGCTTTAGCATAGCTTCCAAACGTTGACTTAGCATAGTATTAACCAATGACAGTGTTGAAACCTCTTGATTAATACTGACTTCATCCAGCATTAAATGCGCTAAATCAGAGCGGCGATCATCCATTTTAATGGCCTCAGCACCCGCATTGAATTCAATATCCATCGCTAATTTATAAATCTCTGCTAAATAAGCAACCGGTGAATTATTTGCTTCCGGTGCGCCATTTGGACAATATTGCTGCCAGTTATCCTGAAATAAGGATTGATATTGAGGACCTTCTTTTAATGAAAGCGAAGAATAACTTCTGGCATATGTATTATGAGTGTAATGCTGCTGGCGAAATTTACGGGCTATTTGTATAGCATAGCTGTTTGCCGTATCATAAATATCTTCTGCCTGATGATCTGAATTATACTTCTCTACAAATAGATTACGGGGCATTCTTATAAGATCAAAAATAGATTTATAACCTAATTCAATTATCTTATCAGTAAAGTTATATTTATTACCTATTTTCTTTAGCAACGGGCTGATATCATGATTCATAGGATTGCCTTTATTTATTGGAAATATATGGATGGGTGTTTTATCTAAAAACGATAATAGGCTTGAGAACAGAGATGCAATAAAGAATAAGAAGTTTATTGCATCATCTGATGGTTATTAAAAACAGTTAGTTATCAACTAATTTTCGGCTCAAGTGTAATCAGAGCATATCCCGCACGATTGGGTTTATTTTTATGTGTCACTCTGAGTAAAACAATTTCCGAACGAGTAATATCATTTGGTGCAGTATAAGTTGCAGTATACTTTTCGATGTCATTACCAAACTCATCTTTTGTAACTTCTGGTTCACCTACCTTAATATTTCCTCTTTCTGGCATGAGGCTCCATTCACTTGGAGAAGTCAAATCATTACCGACAGAAGAGAACTTCATTACGGCATCAGGTGTTAATAACTCTTGATTATAGCTAGGATCAATCCTGAACTCACCTTTCGTGTTTTTACTGATAAGCAAAATATTAACTTTATCTAAATCGCCATTATCAGCAACAGCCGTCACCGTAACCATATTATATCCGGCAGGGAAAGCAGCTGGAGGCGTATATTTTCCATTCGCATCAACAACACCATAGCCAGTACCCGTTTCCACACTCCAATTCACTTTCTTATTGCCATAAACAGTAAAATTGGCTTCCTTATTAACATCATTCTCATTGATAACAACAAAAGAAGGACTAACCGATACAGAAGAGGGCAACAGAGTGACAACCGCTGAAGCTTTAGCGTTCGTTCTTGAGTCTGTCGCAGTAATTGTCACAATTTGACTATTTCCTTTTATCTTAGACGGTGCCGTATAATCTCCCGTATTAGCATCAATACTTCCCAATTCCGCTGGAGTGATGGACCAATTTACCGTTGCATTGGTGTTGGTTGTAAATTTATGCTTAGTTTTCACTGGCATAGTTAATTGAAGATCATTGATTTTAAAAGCAGTTGATGTTGGAGAAATATCACCAAATAGCACCATATCCCCAGGCACATACACCTTATCAAACTCAAGATAATTGCTTTCAGGGAACAGAAGGTGATTAACTGCAAATAGACTTATACTATTTAACTTAATTTTAGATACGTTGGCTAAATCCGTTTCAACGGCGCCTTTAACAATTTCCGCTGTTTTATCAATAAACTGTGATTGAAAATCAGGGCCTATAAGACTTCCCCAACCAGATGGGCCTTGTTCATCATATTTAACACCCATTCCATAATGTGATTCCAACTTAATTTCATCATTAGATATAACTGTAGGTGTAATATCTATCGATCCATCAACATAGAAATCAATTTTCGATTTATCATAATAACCAAGTATGCCATCTTTCATAATACCCACTTGCTGAGCAAAATGATAAGATTGACCATTATTACTTACTCCAGAAAAGATAATTTTTTCCCTCTCAGGTTTAATATACATTCCAGAATAAGGGATTTTCACCTTCTCTGGCCAAATATTAGTGGCACCATTATATTTAACCAATCCCGTCCATACTGTATAAGATCCTTTTTCATATTGTACAGGTTTATCACTTTCAGAATATCCGTTTTTTATATTCAAATATTTGGCTGAATCATTTTGTTGACTATTGAGACTGACCAGCTCTAATTCTACTCCTGTAGAACTCGGTAATAAACTCTCATATTGCGGTTTAAGAATATTCTCAAAAAGTGTCTTATTACTGATAATTAGCATCGCAGAACGATTATCCGGTATCAAATAAGGAAAATTACTTGAGTTAGTTGGTAATACTCCGCCGTTAGGGTTATAGTGTGTTGCAATAAATAACAACACCGCCCCATGACCATAATTATCAGAACTACGTAAATTAGCATCGGGTGCAGGTTGGGTTCTAATTTTAAACATTTTTGGAACCAGTCCAGCCGTATTATCCAGCTTCAAAATACCTAACTCATAAGTTACATCATTATTTTTAAGCCAATTACGGAAAAACTCTTTTACTTCTGCTGGCGCATCGTCAATAACATTGACTACACTCAAATCTCCTTTTTTAAACTCAACAACAACTTTTCCATCATTACCAACAGAGCCTGTTCCCGCAATCAAATTTACGGTTATCGTCATATGGTAATCATTATTCGGTGTAATTCTTTGATAATTCTTTACTCTACCATCATCATAAAGTTCTACTATCGTACCAGAAATAAAATTTAATTTTACCGTTGCCTGAGAATCTTCAATTGATGAATTTTCAAAGGAAATTAATGGCACTCCCAACGTCAAATTATCAAATTTTATCTTTTTATTTCCACTTTCCCAGCAAATAGGAGAAAAATGTGTACCTTCACTCACCTTTCTTACATATTGCTGTTCAAACAGCATATTTATTTTAGTTCTATCATAGGCAGCAATAATATCCCATCCAAGAGTCTTCGTTTTCCCACTAAAATCATTAACAATACTATTTTCTGTAGTCATATAATCACCTATGTTTGAAGTTATGAAAAACATGTTATTAAGGTAGGCGTATTAGATAATAGCTACCGCCATCATATTAGTTCAATAATATGAAATTAATCACCAGGATAATTTATATTTGTTCTCTATTACCAACTTAGGCATAAGTTGAAGAAAAAATATATATTATCCAATACATCCAAATAGATTGAGAATTAATTAGGATGCATATGATTAATATAACATGTATCAATGTGAATATAACATAGGAAAATATTCACATAAAATATGTAGCGGCCAATATATAATATTATCCCTACAATTAATATTTAAATATAACAAATCAATAACTAAAGAATAATAATTACACTACAAAACACACATTATAAGTTTTGTGAATATCAAAGCCCCCTTCTATATGGCTCATTACGTCTTAGGTTGTTTTGACAGCAAAGCACAATAACGCTCAATATCCACGTTACCGCCACTGACAATGATCCCAACTCTCTGTCCTTGCAACTGCGTACTCATTTGGCGTACAGCGGCAAAACTCAGACATCCGGTCGGTTCGACAATCATTTTCATTCTTTCCGCATAAAAACGCATTGTCTCCACCAATTCCTCATCAGAAACGGTGAAGATATCATCAATATTTTTTCGAATAATGTCGAAAGTATATTGCCCAAGATGTCGAGTTTGCGCCCCATCAGCAATGGTTCTAGGCGTATCGATATGAACAATTTTTCCCTGACGAAATGATTGTTGAGCGTCATTACCGGCTTCCGGCTCTACACCATAAATTTTACATTCAGGAGAAAAATGGCGGGCAGCAAGCGCGCTCCCTGAAAGCAATCCTCCGCCACCGAGACAGACAAACAACGCATCCAATCCCCCAACCTCTTCAAACAGCTCTTTTGCCGCGGTTCCCTGCCCGGCAATAACGTGCGGATGATCATAAGGAGGAATTAAGGTCAACCCGTGCCTTTCTGATAATTCCCGGCCAATTTGTTCACGATCGTCCGTATAACGATCATAAAAAACAATTTTACCGCCATAACCTTCGGTTGCCGCTACCTTAGCCGCAGGCGCATCGAACGGCATAATGATTGTCGCCGGTATATTCAGTATACGAGCCGCCAATGAAATCGCCTGAGCATGATTACCCGATGAATAAGTCACAACCCCATTGCGGCGCTGTTCGTCACTAAATTGTGATAACGCATTAAAAGCACCACGAAATTTAAATGCTCCCATTCGCTGATAATTTTCACATTTAAAAAATAACTTAGCGCCGGTCATTTCATCAGCAGTACGGGAAGTCAGAACCGGCGTACGGTAAGCATAACCTTCTATACGCCGGGCAGCGGCAATAACATCATCATAAACAGGGATATTTTTCATAGGAATAACCGCAAGTTATACGAAATAGCAGACAAAATATCTACGCCAGGAAAATCTATCAAGAATAACTATAATTCAGAATCTCTGTGCGCCTGATTAATAATTGCTTTTGCCATCCATTTAGTAATCTCAATAATTTCTTCATTATCCATCTGCCAAATGTCTTTCATCACCAGAAAGACCTCAGAACCATAAATCAGGGAAAAAGCACGAATGACATTTTCCAAAGTATCCGGCGGAAAATGCCCTTTTAATGGCTCAACAACCATTGCCAGGATATCTTTACGATGCCCACGAACCAATTTCTTTTCCTGTTTATCCTCAGATAAACGTCCCTGAGCCCATTGCTGCAAGGAAACTAACAGAGCTGCTCGTAACGCGCCTTCATGTTGAAACATTCGAGGATAGGCAAAATTCAACAACTCAATAATCCGCTCCTCAGTTTTTTCACTGGCCGGTTTCCAGGTAAGAATCGGCCCAAGGCTAGCGCCAACAATTGCATCAATTAAATCACTTTGAGTCGGAAAATAGCGATATGCCGTTGCCCTGGAAACACCAGCATGCATTGCCAATTCAGAAACCGAAGGTATCGCCCTCTGTTCAAAAAGTTCCAACGCCACATTTATTAACAATGTATAAGTTTTTTTCCGAGTACCGGTAAAATGAGTTTTCGTCTTCGAGTCCATCATCCCCCACAACTCTTTCACAGTAAAAATCGCTACATTAACACTTATGGTTAAAATATTTTTTCGCTATCATCACTCTACTCAACTATCTACAAAACGATCAAATTGATTCAGCCTATTTATGGATAAAATGAGATGACAGTCTCAATTTGATAATATAACAGTGATACTTGAGTCTCATCTTGACTATAATCTGTCCATGAATGAGTAGTCAGCACCAGGGAAGTATTCATAATTATAATGAAAAAAAACCAAGGCTATGTTTATATCGCTACTATTTTTGATACCAAGCGCACAGAAATTTTCTACGTCAGGGATCTGATCAAAAAAGCTGGCCTTGCTGTTCGAACTGTGGATTTGACTACTCAATCTGGCTCACTGGAAAGAGGTGCCGATATTACGGCCCAAACAGTAGCAGAGCATCACCCTCGAGGTAAAGAAGCCGTTTTCTGTGGTGATAAGGGGAAAGCCATTTCCGCGATGTCAGTTGCTTTTAATCTCTTTTTATCAAAACAAACTGATGTTTTAGCAATCCTAGGTCTGGGAGGTTCCTGCGGTACAGCACTGATCACGCCGGCAATGCAATCTTTACCCGTAGGTATACCAAAACTTATGGTTTCTACTATGGCCTCCGGTGATGTTTCTGGCTACGTGGGTGTTAGCGATATATCTATGCTCTATTCGGTCACAGATGTATCCGGTCTTAACCGTATCTCTCGCCAAGTGTTAAAAAACGCGGCCAACCAAATCGCAGGGGCAGTCTATTTTCATGAAGAGAGCAATATTGAAGATAAACCGGCTATTGGTCTGACGATGTTTGGTGTGACGACACCTTGCATACAGTTATTAACCAGAGAGTTGGAACAGCAGTATGATTGTCTGGTTTTCCACGCAACCGGCAGCGGTGGCAAAACAATGGAAAAACTAGCCGAAAGCCGTTTGCTTCACAGTCTACTGGATATCACTACCACTGAAGTCTGTGACTATCTGTTTGGTGGCGTTCTTGCCTGTGATACTGACCGTCTGGGGGCAATAGCCCGCACGCGAATACCTTATATCGGTTCTTGCGGAGCGTTGGATATGGTGAACTTTGGTCATCTGAGCACTATCCCAGAACGCTACAAATACAGGCAATTTTACCGTCACAATTCGCAAGTAACATTAATGCGCACCATACCCGAAGAGAATCGGCAAATGGGAATTTGGATCGCTGAAAAACTCAATCAGTGCGAGGGAAAAGTAAAATTTATTATTCCAGAAGGTGGTTTTTCCGCTCTGGATATTAAAGATGGGCCATTCTGGAATCCTGACGCTAATCAAGCATTTATCCAGGCTTTTGAAGCTACATTGATAGAAACGGAAAATAGACAACTAATTAAAAGCCCTCATCATGTGAATTCACCTGACTTTTGCCAACAGGTGATCAACGAATACCGGCAAATGATGGCTTGGCATCAGCGCTAATACCGTTGCAAAAACAACACTGACACTGAAAGATTATATACAACTAATTAATGACTAGGCAAAAAGTTGTCAAAAGAGGGCATTCTAATGCTATTGTTCTATCAGTGACGAATTTACGACGTGTCTGTTGGAACGTTGTACTAAAAGAAATTAAAGCGGTTGACTATTCGTGTTCTAAAGGGAAGCCATAAGAACTTCCTGTTAATAACCTTGCTGTAGATGTTAGGAGTTAACAAACTAAATTAAAACATAAATACACCTGCTTTGTTTTCTCCCTTTCGGAGCTTATTTCCGTCAACACCAGGCTCCTGCGGCCCCCACCGCAGGAGTTTTTTTATGAATAAACCGGCAATAGATTAAAATTTGATAAGATATGCGCGACAGCATTCAGTACACCAAATAGAAAAATCAAGCCGAGCATCACATTACCTCCCCAAACCCTGTACATAGGGCTGCCAAATCGCTTACGAGATGCTCTGGCAAGTAGTGCGGGAACGATAGCCGCCCAAACTGTCGCAGCAAGGCCGGCAAAACCTATCGCGTGAATAAAGCCATTCGGGTAAATCATTCCACCAACTATTGGCGGAAGAAAAGTCACCACTGCCGTTTTCAAGCGCCCCAACTTGGTATCATCAAATTTAAGCAGATCAGCCAGATAATCGAACAACCCAAGCGTGACGCCAAGAAATGAGCTGGCAACCGCAAAGTTAGAAAAGAGAGTTAATAATAAGCCCAGAGCTGAACTATTCAATCCTCCACTTAATGATTGAACCAAAACATCAATATTGCCCCCTTTTGCTACGATTTCGACAAAATCAGGTCGGGAAATATTGCCCATTGTTCCAATCAACCAGATCAAATAAAGTACCAAGGCCATCGATGTACCGATAAACAGGCATTTCTTTATTTTCTCTGGCTCTTTTCCATAATATTTCATTAGGCTAGGAACATTACCATGATATCCAAAGGAAACCAGACAGAAAGGTAAAGTCATTAATACATAAGGCCAGTACGTTGGATTAACTTCAGTTGTATTAAATAATACTGCGGGTTTAACGTTATAAATCAAACCGCCAAACGTCATAAAGAAAGTTAATACCTTAGCGCCAAGAATAATCGATGCTATCCGGCTGACAGTTTTAGTACTTAACCAGACAATAAACGCCACAACAAAAGCAAATAAAAAACCACCAAACCCAGGCGAAAAATCTATCGATACCTCCCGCATAGCATGTTGAATAATCGAGCCGCTAGCGGAAATATAAGCGTAGGTCAGTATATATAAAACAAAAGCAAGGGTAATACCATTAATGATATTCCAACCATTGCCCAACAGATCTTTCGTGATGGTACTGAAACTTGAACCAATTCGATAATTAAGATTGGCTTCCAATATCATTAACCCTGAATGCAACATGCAAAACCAAGTAAAAATCAAAGCGGCAATTGACCAGAAAAACCATGCTCCTGACATGACAACCGGTAAAGAAAACATGCCAGCACCAATAATCGTTCCACCAATAATCATGGCGCCGCCAAATAAAGATGGAGACGATTTTTCTATCGACGAAGTAGCCATATGCGTTACCCTAGCGTGGCTTTACTTTATATAGTAAGCAGTAAAATTGGGGATGCCCTTAAACAAGAAGCATCCCGATATTTATTATTATTTAATTGGTTTTAATCTTGCAACGAAATGACGTAATACGGATGGTTCATAAGTAAAAGTTAATCCTTTAATCTGAGAAAATCGCTCCTTCAAGGAAATAAAGGCTTCTACAACATAATCCATATGATCATTAGTATAAACACGACGAGGAATAGTTAATCGCAAAAGTTCCATTGGTGATGGTTTCTGTTTTCCTGTTTCCGGATCACGACCTAATAACAAAGAGCCAATTTCCACACTTCTTATTCCTGCCTCCAAATATAATTCATTATTCAGTGCATGAGCCGGGAACTGTTCTCCGGGAATATGTGGTAATAATAATTTAGCATCAACAAATACAGCATGACCACCGGTTGGATATTGAATAGGAATACCTGCTTCTCTTAATCTGTCACCTAAATAAGCCACCTGATTAATACGATATGCCAGATAATCTTCATTCATCCCCTCTTCAAGACCAATTGCCAATGCCGCCATATCGCGCCCGGCAAGACCGCCATAAGTGACAAACCCTTCCATTGGCACACAACGGGTACGCACTTCATTAAAGAGATCTTCATCATCACGGAAACAGCAAAGACCGCCAATATTGACCAAAGGATCTTTTTTAGCCGACATTGTTAACATATCGCCATATTGATACATCTCTTTAACGATCTGTTTAACGGATTTATTTTCGTACCCCTTTTCTCTTTGCTTAATAAACCAAGCATTTTCACAGAAACGAGCTGAATCAATCACCACAGGAATATCATATTGCTTTGCAATCTCATACACGGCTTTCATATTAGCGATAGAGATAGGCTGACCACCGGAACTATTACAGGTAACAGTTGTAATAATCGCGACAACATTATCATCGCCATGTTCTGCTATCGTTTTTTTCAATTCATCAATATCAAAATCGCCTTTCCAATCATAATAAGTGGTTGTATCAAAGGCTTTTGATGTGACGACATTAATCGCTTTCGCGCCATTTAATTCAACATGAGCCGCTGTCGTATCAAAATGGAAATTAGAAATAAAGACCGGATGCTTTGCACCACCTTGCGCTTTTTTACGGGCAATTAATGTCGGAAATAAAATCTGTTCTGCGCCGCGCCCTTGATGCGTTGGAATAGTATATTGATAACCAATTAATTCATTAACTTTATCACATAGATGATAATAGTTACGGGAACCTGCATAAGCTTCATCCCCCATCATCATCCCCGCCCACTGGCGATCACTCATTGCCCCAGTGCCGGAATCTGTCAGCAAGTCAATATAAACTGCGTCACTGGATAATAAGAATGGATTATACCCGGCTTCTTCTAACGCTTTTTCACGTTCGGCACGGGTAGTCATGCGAATATTTTCTACCATTTTAATACGGAAAGGTTCTGGAATACGTTTCATATATATTTTTTTATCCAATAGTTGGCTATACCGCATAATTCAGACAAATTTCCAAGAACAGCCAGAAATACGCCAGAATAATGTAGTGATTACAATATTTAATTTTTAAATATAACCAGAACAGCTAATCAGGGAAAAAATGAGAAATACGGTGATCGACATTAAACCATGCTTGCATATTACAAGAACAAATAAAATAATAACGTAAAAATATAGAAATCATAAAATGCATTTATTCCCTGATTAAAATCAACTATTAAGATATAGATAATATTTAAATTATCCGTGACCAATTCCACAAAAATAAAAATATCATAAATATAATTTTACATATGAATTCAACTTAATGAATCATATAAATCAACAAGAAAAACAGATAATAAATTTAGTTTAATAAATATAACAATGCAATTAAGCACCATCAATTAAGTCAATTACTAACACAGTAAACCATCCCATAAGAGCTTAAAAAACCAAGTTAAATAACGTAAGAATTAATAGCATTATTTACTAAGATTTCTCAGGAATAAAAAATAGCTTTATTAGACCTATTACTATTTAATTCATTAGACTATAATATTTTCATTCTGGGTAAAATTAATCTATTTTCATATAATAAAATAGATATTGTTGAATATAGGATAACATATGGAACAAGATAAACCCTATTGGAATCGAATGGTTCCAGAACTCACTGTTACTGACTTCTCTCTATCTCTGGATTTTTATCAAAGAATTCTCGGCTTCCAGTTGCTTATTCGACGAGATAATCCAGATTTTGCATACTTAGCACTTGGTGAAGCACAACTTATGCTTGAAGTGTTACATGATGATGGCTGGAACACAGCCTCATTACATTATCCTCTTGGGAGGGGGGTGAATTTTCAGATTGAAGTTGATGATTTAGCGCCTTTACTGCACAACTTAAAAGCTAATAACATCAAACTTTATCGAGAGGTTAAAGATAATCATTACCGTATTGATGAAGTCATTGCATGTCAACGAGAATTTCTTGTGCAAGATCCTGATGGCTATTTACTACGTTTCAGCCAATTCATAGAAAATATAATGGCGTATTAATTTAAATAGCCTTAGTCAATAACTTTAATAGCTGAAATATGCCCTCCAATTTACTCTATTTAATAAAAACCCGCCCTTTATTAAAGGGCGGAAAATAGGAAAAAACATAAGCAGAATTCCGCACAACACAATAATTATGATAACTGAATATCAATAGAATTCTACTTTCGATTAACGACTTTTTTCAGATACAATAGGCATTGGATAATCAGAAGTTAAATGATCAGGAGCTTGAGAACCGATAATACATGTTGCAGTATGAGATGAAAAAATAACGCATTTTGCCGCACATATAGGAAAATGCGGATACAATACACAAGCATGGATAGATGTAGAAAAAGCAGAAAAGAAAGTTAACGTTAAAAGGGCCCAAAGTAACTGGTGTTGCAATCTATTTATCATCATATCACCTCGCTGAATGGTATATTTTCATTTCCTTATATTCGACTCCTTTGAATTAATTATAGAGCAAAATTTAACCGAAAAAATTTTTTTATCACTTTGTTGATAAATCATTTAAGTTATCGAAAAAAATTGAACAATCAGATTATAAAAATCTCATCACCCAATAAAATTATTCATCAACATTAAACTATAAACAATATTTGAATAAAGTTATCTAATGATTTAATAAGCATGTTAAGATATCCATAACTACACAGTTGATATCTCACAAATACTAATAATAAGTTAAAGAAACTATATAAAATATTTTTAAAAATTGGCGTTTAAATTTTTTACCAATTCAAGCAATCATTTAAATATCTTAATTATTTACAATCAAATTCATTTACTTTTTGATCTACATTTCCTCACAACAAATACACTATACTCACTAAATGTATTAATAATGCTTTAGCCACAGTATATGCATCCACAGCGGAAAAAATAGGTGCTAAATTTAGCAACCTTATTCGACAATGACAAAACCATTTGGTTCTCAGATTCCACATCCACCCTGTACAACATATTCGGCAAAAATTTATCAATTTCGCTAACATATCTGGCAAATAGCAACGCTGATATTTACTGCTAATCATTCCCCTTATGATGCTCGTTGTTCGTTATTTAATTCGCACCACAAAGAGTTGTTCAGGCACAACAAATCCAATTACAGAATTCATTTTTTTATCTTTCTTTATTTCATCTCTGTTAACGGATAAATAAACCATGTACAATGTTTAGATATTTCCTGAGTACGCGGCATCTCAAGAAATAATTCATTTACCTTTTTCAATAAGCAGGTTTTTCAAATGCATCAAACTGATGTTACTGAGCGTTCGCTCTTTTCATTAAGCTGGCCGATTTTTATTGATATTCTCCTTCATCTGGCCACTTTATTAATTAACACTTATATGGTGAGCCATGTTTCTACTTCTTATCTGGCTGCTATGGCTGTAGGTAATCAGGTATTTGATCTGTTTATCACTATCTTCAACTTTATCAGTGTTGGATGCAGTGTTGTCATTGCTCAATATATTGGCGCTGGAAAACGGGATAAAGCCAGCCAGGCGATCCATATTTCTATTGCATTCAACTTCTTGCTTGGGTTTAGCTGTGCACTGATTACTATCTTCTTCGGCTATAAGCTCTTGCAGATCATGAACATGCCGGAACATCTGATGGAAGATGGCTTTAACTATCTGCATATCCTCGGCATCTGTCTGATCCCCGAAGCTATTTCGATTATTCTGGCTGCTTGTCTGCGGGTTTATGGGAAATCGAAAGCGGCAATGTATGTTACTTTGATTGCTAACTTGCTGACAGTACTAGGTAATATGATCGTCCTATATGGCTTCTTCGGATTACCTCAATATGGTCTGGAAGGGGTTGCCTGGTCTACGGTCTTTGGCCGGATTGTTGCCGTGATCCTACTATTCTGCCTGCTCAGTTATGGCCTGCGGATCAAATTTACGCTGGCCGGTTTCCTGCGCTGGTCAAAAAGTATGTTGGGCAAGATCTTATATATCGGTTTACCCGCGGCAGGGGAAAACTTGGTATGGATACTGCAATATATGGCAGCCATAGCATTCATCGGATTAATGGGTGAAATTCCATTGGCAGCACAAACTCTCTATTTCCAGCTATCGCTGTTTGTGATGTTGTTTGGCATTTCTGTCAGCATTGGCAACGAAATTATGGTCGGCCATCTGGTCGGCGCTAAGCGGTTTGAAGATGCTTATATTCGTGGCCTTAATAGTCTGAAAATTGGCTGTATCGTCACTATTGGCGTGGTCGCCGCTTTCTGGCTGTTCAGAATGCCGATTCTGCATTTCCTGACGCAAGATGAAGCCATTATCAAGCTGTTGTTACCGCTATTCTTGCTGTCCGTTTTTCTGGAGCCAATCCGTACCGCAAATATCGTTATGGTGAACGCATTACGCGCTTCCGGCGATGCCCGTTTCCCACTATATGCGGCAATATTCTTTATGTGGTGTATTGCTATTCCAGTGGGATACTTTTTGGGGATCAAAATGGAAATGGGCATTTTAGGTATTTGGATCGGTTTCTTCTGTGATGAATGGCTGCGTGGGCTGACTAACATCTGGCGTTGGAAATCAAAAAAATGGCAAACTAAACGACTCGATATTTAATTATCACAATTGCGGATAGCTAAAATAACCATTCCACCAGCTGCCCTAAAATCATTTATTTTCCTGCTAAACTCCCACAATAAGAGGCCCCATTCCCAACGGGCGCCTCTTGTCAATTTATATAAGAGGTTTCTCAGAAACTGACTGGTGCTATTATTGGCTAATAACCTCAGGTAGTTTACAACTCATCAATGCAGTGGGTTCTCCTTGATACCCAGGAGTGTTTTGATTGACAAACGAGCCGGGCTATGAAGGCAATTTCGCTTGATTCCTCAACGTGTTATTGCATCAAAAGTAAAGCAATGTCGTCATTCAAAAAATAAGGAGAAGACCGATGCAGGTCAGCAGAAGAGCTTTCTTCAAGATCTGCGCGGGAGGTATGGCGGGAACAACAGCCGCCGCGCTAGGATTTGCTCCATCCGTTGCGCTGGCTGAAACTCGTCAGTACAAACTACTGCGCTCGCGTGAAATTCGTAATAACTGCACCTATTGTTCCGTTGGCTGTGGCATTTTAATGTACAGCCTGGGTGATGGTGCAAAAAATGCCAAAGAGAACATTTTTCATATCGAAGGTGATCCCGATCACCCAGTCAGTCGAGGCTCGTTATGTCCGAAAGGAGCCGGAGTACTTGATTATATTCGCAGTAAAAACCGCCTTCATTACCCCGAATACCGAGCTCCTGGTTCGGATAAATGGCAACGCATCAGTTGGAATGAAGCGATTGAACGCATTGCCCGTTTGATGAAAGATGACCGTGACGCCAACTTTGTTGAGAAGAATGAAAACAACGTCACCGTTAACCGCTGGCTAACAACGGGTATGCTCTGCTCCTCCGCAGCCAGTAATGAAACCGGTATTCTCGACCAGAAATTCATCCGCGCGCTAGGCATGATCGCTATCGATTGTCAGGCGCGCCTTTGCCACGGCCCAACGGTCTCCGCTTTGGCGCCAACGTTTGGCCGAGGCGCCATGACCAATAACTGGGTAGATATCAAAAACGCTAACGTTGTTCTAATCATGGGGGGAAACGCCGCTGAAGCACACCCAGTCGGTTTCAAGTGGGTTATTGAAGCAAAAATTAAGAACAACGCTCAAGTGATTGTGGTTGATCCACGCTTCAATCGCAGTGCTGCTGTAGCCGATTTCTATGCGCCGATTCGTGCCGGTTCAGATACCGCGTTCTTACTGGGCGTGATCCGATATCTGATGTTCAACAACAAAATCCAATTCGAATATGTTAAGGCTTACACCAATGCCTGTTTGATTGTTCGAGAAGATTATCAGTTTGTAGATGGCCTATTCAGTGGCTTTGATCCAGATACCAAGAGCTATGATAAATCCTCATGGCATTACGAAACCGATGAACAGGGGTATGCCAAACGGGATGACACGCTATCTCACCCACGCTGTGTCTGGAACCTACTGAAAAATCACGTTGAACGCTATACCCCTGAACAAGTTTCCAATTTGTGTGGCACGTCAAAAGCCGATTTCCTCCATATCTGTTCCCAACTGGCAACTACCGCCGTAACCCATCGTACCGCAACTATTCTCTACGCACTGGGTTGGACTCACCACACCGGCGGCGCTCAAATTATCCGCGCCGCGGCAATGGTTCAGTTACTGTTAGGAAACGTAGGCATGCCGGGCGGTGGAGTTAACGCATTGCGCGGTCACTCGAATATTCAGGGTTACAGTGATCTTGGTTTGCTGTCACTGAATCTGCCCGGCTATCTGCCTCTGCCAAATGAGAAACAAGAGAATCTGGCAACTTATCTGGCGCAAACAACACCAAAAACCTTGGTTCCCAATCAGGTGAACTACTGGAAAAACACGCCAAATTTCTTTATCAGCTTATTAAAAGGTTTCTGGGGCGAACACGCTACCGCAGAAAATGACTGGGGTTACGATTGGCTGCCCAAATGGGATAAAAGCTACGATATCATGGCGCAAGCTGAGTTAATGACTCAAGGCAAAATGAACGGCTACATCGTTCAGGGTTTTAACCCATTAGCGGCATTCCCGGATAAAAATAAATCCAGCAGAGCACTGGCTAAATTAAAATATCTGGTGGTGATCGACCCGTTGATCACGGAATCTTCCAACTTCTGGCAAAACCACGGCGAGATGAATGATGTCAATCCGGCTGATATTCAAACTGAAGTTTTTCGCCTGCCCTCCTCCTGCTTTGCCGAAGAAAATGGATCGATCGTTAATTCAGGCCGTTGGCTGCAATGGCACTGGGCTGGCGCACAGCCGCCGGGAGAAGCGCTGCATGACGGTAAAATTCTTGGCAAATTGCTGCAACGTCTGCGCAAACTTTATCGTGAAGAAGGTGGTGCTTACGCGGAGCCTATTATGAATCTGTCATGGGATTATCAAAACCCGGAAGATCCGACACCGGAAGAAGTTGCCCGTGAAGCCAATGGTAAAGCATTAACTGATATTAAAGATGAAGACGGCAATATCATTCTGAAAAAAGGGCAGCAACTTTCCAGCTTCTCTCAACTAAAAGATGATGGTTCCACATTCAGCTTATGCTGGATCTACAGCGGTTGTTGGACCGAACAAGGCAATCAGATGGCGCGCCGCGATAACGCCGATCCATCCGGTCTGGGCTGTACGCCGGGTTGGGCGTGGGCATGGCCGCAAAACCGCAGAGTACTCTATAACCGTGCTTCGGTTGATCCACAAGGCAAACCGTGGGACCCAAATCGTGAACTGATTAAATGGGATGGCAATAGATGGCATGGCTTTGATGTTGTTGATTACAACAATGCTGAACCGGGAAGCCACGTCGGGCCGTTCATCATGCAACCAGAGGGGGTAGCCCGCCTGTTTTCCATCGATAAAATGGCTGATGGGCCATTCCCTGAGCATTATGAACCGATTGAATCACCGATCGGCACCAATCCACTTCATCCGAATGTTATCTCCAACCCAGTTGCGCGGATCTTTAGTTCTGACGTTGCTTATATGGGAGAAGCCAACGAATTCCCTTATGTCGCAACGACCTATTCCATCACTGAGCTGTTTCGTCACTGGACAAAACATGCCCAACTTAACGCCGTCGTTCAGCCCGAACAATTTATTGAAATCGGTGAAAAGTTGGCGGCAGAAAAAGGCATTGTTCAGGGTGATGAAGTCAAAGTGTCTTCCAAACGCGGTTTTATCAAAGCCAAAGCGGTTGTCACCAAACGAATTCAGCAACTGACCATCAACGGTAAGCAAGTTGAAACTGTTGGTATTCCTTGTCACTGGGGTTTTGCCGGAGTAACCCGGAAAGGCTTTCTGGCAAATACTCTCACACCTTCCGTCGGTGACGCCAACGCGCATACACCGGAATACAAGGCATTTTTGGTCAACATCGAAAAGGTGTAACAGGAGCGAATTATGGCAATGCAATCTCAAGATATTATTCGTCAATCCGCCACGCATTCCTTTACCCCGGCACCACGTGCCCGTGATCATCAAGAAGAAGTGGCAAAACTGATCGACGTTACCACCTGTATTGGCTGTAAAGCCTGTCAGGTAGCCTGTTCAGAATGGAACGATATTCGCGACGAAGTAGGCTTTAATGTTGGTGTTTATGACAATCCCACCGATCTGACGGCTAAATCATGGACCGTGATGCGCTTCTCCGAAGTAGAAGAGCACGGCAAGCTGGAGTGGCTTATCCGTAAAGATGGTTGTATGCACTGTGCTGACCCGGGCTGTCTGAAAGCGTGTCCCTCAACAGGTGCGATTATTCAGTATGCCAATGGCATTGTGGATTTCCAGTCAGAGCACTGTATCGGCTGTGGTTACTGTATCGCGGGTTGTCCGTTCAATGTGCCAAGGATCAATAAAGAGGACAATCGGGCATATAAATGTACTCTGTGTGTTGACCGCGTTGGCGTCGGCCAGGAACCCGCCTGTGTAAAAACTTGTCCGACCGGCGCCATTCATTTCGGCACCAAAGAGGACATGAAAAATTTGGCCTCCGAACGGGTAACGGAACTCAAAGGTCGCGGTTATCAGAACGCGGGTTTATACGATCCGCAAGGGGTTGGGGGAACTCATGTGATGTATGTTTTGCATCATGCAGACAAACCTCAGCTTTATCATGGTCTGCCTGATAATCCAACCATCAGCTCAACCGTGACCTTCTGGAAAGGCATCTGGAAGCCGCTAGCCGCCGTGGGTTTCGCTGCAACATTCGCCGCCAGTATTTTCCATTATGTCGGCATTGGTCCAAATCGAACCAACGAACAAGACGAAGAGCATGCCAGACAAGATGATGAAATGGCTGAACAATCCACAAACGAGGAGAAACTGTCATGAAGAAGAAAGATACGATTCTCCGCTACTCACCGATTGAACGAATAAATCACTGGTCAGTCGTCCTCTGCTTTCTATTTACCGGCATCAGCGGATTAGGATTCTTTTTTCCCTCTTTTAACTGGCTGATGAATATATTCGGTACACCACAGTTAGCACGGATACTGCACCCATTTCTTGGTTCAGCCATGTTTTTCTTATTTATCTTTATGTTTTTCAGATATTTCAAACATAACTTTATCGACAAAGAAGATCTTGTTTGGCTAAAAAACATCCATAAAATCATCAGAAATGAGGAGGCTGGCGATATCGGCCAATACAATTTGGGTCAAAAAGGAATTTACTGGTCTATCAGTGGTTGCCTGATTTTATTGGCTATCAGTGGTGTGATTATCTGGCGCCCCTATTTTGCCGATTTCTTCTCTATCCCCCTGATCCGACTTGCGCTTCTGGCGCACTCTCTGGCTGGAATTGGCCTGATCCTGCTGATTATGATACATGTCTATGCCGCATTTTGGGTAAAAGGCTCTATTCGGGCAATGGTCGAAGGTTGGGTAACCCGTGGCTGGGCGAAGAAACATCATCCTCGCTGGTACAGAGAAATCCGTCAGAAAGCGAAACAAGATAAGACGAATCCTTAGTGTTCAATCGGAACGCAGCCTGACAACAGGTTGCGTTTATTCGGCAATACGATGTCTTAATTATTTAATCTTAATTATCTCTCCAATTAATGTGGAAATATAATTCCATACCTAGAATGATATATAAAAATCACTAACAAATCTCCTTATCTAAAGAGTATTACATTGCCAATCAGCGAAGTTCTCTATTTCGGATATTACAATCAATAGAATTGATAATATGTAGCCATATAACTCACAATGAAACTATATTGCTATAATAATTATCATTATTGACAATAAAAAATATTTATAGAAATCCTCGATGAAATATACTTATATAATATAAACAAATAATTATTCAGAATAAATTGCATGTAATTATATATTGATTGTCGTTACTATTATCAATTAGCTGAAATTATATCTTCACCATAACCATAAATAACAACCAAAATAAAAAATTTTTAAATGCAGTTATTTAATATAAATCAGCATATATTGAATAAATTAATCAAAAAAATAGATCTATATTATTTTAGACAATTAAAATATTAGATAAATAAAATTAAACTATTCCTGACGACATTAGCAGAATTCACTTTTTATATATTTAAGCTGAATCGCTGTTTATCTATTACCAAATTAACTCTTCTTAAGTAAATATAAGATTTACTAACTGAACAAAGTTATCCAAATTGCTATATTTAGCTAATAACCGTATTGAGAAATTTTTTCTTTCCACTATTATGAATCAGTGAACGGTTATTGAGTTCATTAAATTAATAGGTTTATTATTTATATCTGTTTATTCTTGAAGAAATAAAAGACATATTTGTTCATTATATTACAAGCTGTAATTGCATTAGTCACAATGGTTATTAATTTTTAAATAATTAATTAGGATGCATTCAATGATAAGTAAGGAAACATTCGAGATATTTCCCTCTGTAGATATTGTTGACGGAATAGCAATGACATCAAATTCCGCCATTCGATTAACCCGTGGTGAAAGCCCAACATTACGGCGACCTTTAGGCACTCCGGCCGAAGTAGCGCTCGCCTGGCAAAATGCCGGAGCAAAATGGATACATGTTGTTGATCTTGATGCTGCATCAGGACGTGGCTCAAACAGCCATCTTATTGCTGATGTTCTAGCTGCGGTCGACATTAACGTACAGGTCTGCGGCGGAATCAGAGACGAAACCATCTTGCGCAAAGTATTAGCAACTGGATGCCAACGAGTTAATTTGGGAACCGCAGCATTAGAAAATCCCGATTGGTGTGCCCGAGCCATTGCCGAATATGGCGATAAGATTGCCATCGCTCTGGATGTAAAAAGCACATCAGAAGGTTATCAACTGGCAACGCATGGATGGAATGTCAGCAAGGGCAATCTCTGGGATGTTCTTGAGCGCCTTGATAAACAGGGTTGTCAACGCTACGTCGTCACCGATGTTGAGCGGGGAGGCATGATGAGTTCGCCAAACTTCACGCTATTACAGGAAGTTTGTGCGAAAACGTCATCACCCGTTATTGCCGGCGGTGGAGTATCAAGCCTAGACGATCTTCGCGCTTTAGCAGAGTTGTCCACTATCGGTGTCGAAGGTGCAATTCTTGGTCAAGCTCTACATATTGGTAAGGTTCCTCTCGAAGATGCCCTTGCTGCAACGCAATCATCGAGACGCTAAATATGCCTGAATATTTATCTCCTGCTTTGGATCTTCGTTCTATTGGTTTACTGGGCGAATTGCGTAGCGTGCCTGAAACACGCTATTTAACGAAAGAAGTGATGGCGCTACCCGGCTTACTCACAGAGAAGCCCGCATTCGTCGGTTCCCGCGGTGCTGCCTATTACGAACAAAAACCTTGTCACGAGCTACTGATGACGGCGAAATATTACACAGAATACATCTCCCAACTTGAGTGTAGCGATAAGCTGTGTACTGCCCCATCAAAATATATATTGGCCGATCATAGCCTGGCAAAATTGCTCAGAATTGTTGATAGCCTATTAAGTTCTCCGCAAACGGTTAACGAAGATATTGTGCCATTCATCGATGGGATCAAAGAGTGTGCAAAAGTCGTCAGCTCAACGCTGATGGGTACAGCATTTACTTTTTCCCCCTCTCCGATCCATGACCTGACATTGCCTTCATCTACGGAGCACAAAGTGCCAAGACCGTTTATTGAAGGGGATAATCATCTGTTAACTCTGGCCGCGGCACAAATTGACAAATGCCTCAACTCCTCTGTTGTTGGCATCATGTTAGGAGGATCGGCAGCAGCGGCAGTCACCGCCGCGGCATGGGATAGCGAACTCAATTTAGTGAAAGTCTCACGTTACGATGATACAGCTTGCAAGAGCACTCATCTCTGGGGGCGCAATATTCCACCTGGGCAAACGGTGACAATTATTGATGATAATTGCGGAACAGGCGACACCTTATGTCAGGCAATCGATCTGGTCATGGCGCAAACCGGGCGACGTCCGAAGGCTCGCGCCGTCGAACTGCATTGGGAAAAATTATTACGTACCCGCGTTTATGGGCATTCTGATCGCGTATTCAACCCTGAAACTTTAGATGTATTGACGCCTTGGTGTTTCAGACATCATCAGGTCCTGAATCGCTTAGTTCATCAGCCTTTCACGGATGATAAATATGCTCATACAACCACGGCGGATTGGGTTGCTTATTCATACAGTTTATTGTCTGTTCTTAATGACACCCTGACAGACTCAACATGGGCAGCCAAATTATTGCGTTTTTTATTAAATCTAAAAGCACAAACACCGCTGAACTATGAACAGCCAATCGATGCATTTAAAGCTCTGGCATATCAATGTCCTGAATGTTCAGCGCACAAAAATGAGTTTGGAAAAGGGGGAGTTAACTGATTATGACAACAGCACATATTATTTGGGATTGGAATGGCACATTACTTAATGATGTCAATGTTTCATTGAGTGCAACCAATTTTGCACTGGCAGAAATTGGTATTGAACCACTGACGCTGGAACAATATCGGGAACATTATTGTGTTCCAGTACAAACTTTCTATAAACAAGTGATTGGTAGAGAACCTTCATCCTCTGAATGGTCTGTGATCGGAAAAATATTTAATTTTCACTATCGCCCAGGTATTCAGAAAGCCAGTTTAACAGACGGTGTGAGTCAGCTCCTCGCTTCCCGTTATGAAACAGGCGCAACTCAGTCATTATGTTCACTGATGGAGCATCATGAATTGGTCCCTATGCTTGACAATCATGGTATTGGTAAATTCTTTACCCAAATAGATGGCAGAAATACGCCATTATTGACCACCGGCAAATCAGAGCAATTAGCTAATCATCTCAAAAAACTCAATGTTTCTCCTGAGCAAAGTGTGGTTATTGGGGACGCTACCGATGACGCCATTGCCGCATTAGCCGCAGGAACTCATGCCATTCTTTATACCGGAGGAACCCACAGCCGTGTCAGCCTTGAAGCTGCCGGTGTTCCTATTGTTGATACATTAAGTGAAGCGTTATTAATAGCTGACTCCTTAGTTCATAAACAGCAATGAGAGATTATTCAAAATAATCGGATAAAAAAAGTGATAATTTATAAAGAAGTATGAATAAATATTTGGAATATTTGTTTAAAAAGAACAGATTATTTATCTTAAAAAAGATAAACAAAAATGGACTATTTAACTATTATTTAGAGTAAGCCAATAAATAATTAAGGAATAGATTTATGTTAATTGCTGTAGTTGGACTCCAATTTGGAGATGAGGGCAAAGGAAAATTTGTTGACTATTTATCTAGCAACATCAATAACATTGCTCGATTCAATGGCGGCGCTAATGCAGGTCATTGTGTGCAACATGGTAATCTAAGAGGCTCCTTTTCTCAATTACCAGCTTCACTCAACAAAAAGAATTTATATATCTGCCAAGGTGCTCTAATCAGTCTTCCGGTTCTGATTAAAGAGATCGATTTTATACAAAAAGAAAACATTGATTCTAATATATTTATCGATCCGCGCTGCCATATTGTCTTACCATTACACTCTGAATTAAATCGAGCGTCAGAAAAATATAAAGGTAAACAGAAAATAGGCTCAGTTGGTGTCGGTGTCGGGGCCTGTGTTGAAGACAAAACCAACCGTCATGGCATTCGGCTTATTGATACGCTTGATAAAGAAAAATTAAGAAGTAAATTAGAATTCCTTTGGAATATCAGAGAAAAACAGATCAACCATGTTTTTAATGCACAAGCTACATTAGATTTTGAAGAGATGTTAGAGGCAACTTATCAATATGGAAAAAGAATAGCACCCTATTTCACGTTTACTAATGAAGTTATCGGTGATTTACTTAATTCGGGAGAAGATGTTTTACTTGAAACATCACAAGCCACTTTCTTAGATAATAGTTTTGGTACTTATCCTTATACCGTAGCATATCAGACACTAGTGCAAACCTGCTTTGCCATGATAGGCATACCGGCACAGAAAATGCATATTGTCGGTGTGATGAAATCCTATATGATCCGTGTCGGCAACGGGCCATTCCCCACCGAATTATTGACAGAACAGGCTGATTATATTCGAGAACGTGGAAACGAGTATGGCACCGTTTCAAAAAGACCAAGGCGCTGTGGCTGGCTGGATTTATCCTTGATTAAACATGCGGTGAAACTCAATGGCGTAACAGAACTCGCCATAACGAATGTTGATGTTCTTGCTGGTTTACATGAAATAAAAGTCGCTATTGCCTATGAAATTGATGATAAACTCGTCTGCTGCGATGACGCATTATTGCAGCTCGATAGAGCTAAACCTATCTATAAAACATTTAAATCCTGGAGCGAACTTAACTCATCATATACACATTTAACAGAACTGCCTATTGAACTGATTGACTTCTTAACTTTTATTCAAGAGTATGCTGGTATCCCAATCAAATATATTTCCTATGGGCCAGACAGAAATCAGACATTAGTCATGAAATAAAAGTGTGGAGAAAATAATGATTAACTATGTAACAGGGTTTATGTTTTCTAAAGATAAAAAACATGTCTCCCTGATTTCAAAATTACAACCCAGTTGGCAAAAAGGGAAGCTCAACGGAGTTGGTGGAAAAATAGAAGCTGGTGAAAGCCCTCAACAGGCAATGGCAAGGGAATTTGCTGAAGAAGCCGGCATTGAAACACGGCCTGAAGAGTGGCGATTATTTACGGTATTAACTCGCCCTGACGTTTATCAGGTAAATTTTCTCTATATGTATGATGATCGTGTCTATTCTGTCAATTCTATCGAAAAAGAGATCGTCAATATCTATGAAACAAATTCATTACCCGATAATGTGATCTATAACTTACGTTGGTTGATTCCAATGGCGGCCGATGAGCATCTACGCTTTGATAAAGAAATAGAGATAACCGAAATGCGGGGTTAATACGGTATAGCAAATACTGTACCTAATTAACGTTCTAATAAACACAGAAGCACCAGTGCTTGAAATCGGTGCTTCTGTGAAATAAAAAACAACATCGTCACCAAACCATTTCAACAAATTCCCCGGCCTAAGCAGAGGGTTCGACGAAATTAACATCCGACCACACGGAAATAACCGCTACGGCGCTGGCTCGCCCTCCGGCGCCATCAGTCCTCAACAAAATCGGTACCACAGACAGTTGTGTTGATGCGGTATAGCTATCGTCTCCCCGTTTAACGTATCTTGCGTTCTCTCCTTCGCCTCTGTGCCCGGTACCGAGAGATAAGGGTTTGTTGGCGGCATCGAAAAACACAAAGGCGACTTCCGCTATTGAGGAAGCTAATGCATTCGATTTACCCGGCACGAATGGCCCATCGATTCGGTAAAGTAGGCGTGAATTTTGGAATACAGCGTCATCGCCGGAACAGGTGCTGTTTATCCCTATCTGTCTGGCCGACGCCAGTGGGTCTCCCGCCTGTTTACCGGCTCTTTTCACCGTGCCCCAATCCACCGATGAAGGGGTCAGGACAACCGCACAGGTGGATGGCTTTTTAACTGGTGAGAGAATAACCGTGGTCCATAGGGATTTCAGCATGCCGTTAGAACCCGATATGGGCGCAGGAGTCCAGCCGATCGCGCCAACTGACAGGAGAGTGCCTCCGGCCTTCACATTGAAATTACCGTCACTGTCCGGGTAAATCGCCCCTGTCACGGTACGGATAGTGACATCAACCAGACCGTTGGCATCTGGAACGCATGGAATGTTAACGCTGGTATTCCCCTTAACCAAACTGGCCGATTGATAGGTACCGGGTAAACCATGCGTTTGGCAGGAGAATGAAGATTGTCCGATATCAACCATAAAGTCGCCGATTTTTCCTACCCGGACGCTACTCGGTGACGACGAAGAGATCAATGGACGCGTTCCCGATCCCACTGTGTAGGCCATAAACTGGGTCCCGGTGGGGACACGACAGGTTGTCGACCAATTAAGAGGGCCGCTGGTGGTATAACCCACTATCTCATCCCGTGAGTAATCACGCTTATTTTTGTTATTTGGCGCCATTGCATAACCGGTGACATTACGAACCATTTGCACCAGTTCAATCTCACAGTCCTGATAACTCTCTGCCGCCTGGAGTGGCAAAGTGGTCAATAAAAAGAGCAATAATACCCACAAGCCGATGAGGGTTGAGACGGAATTTACTACACTACCGCCCCACAAATGTTCAGTTTTTAACATCCTTCTCTCTCCAAATTGCTCATCGGGCACACCGGTCAGGCTACCCACATGAAGGTAATGCTTACAGACAAACGGCATCAGCCTGCACCAGTTGCCCGGGTGTATCGGACGGCGCCTGATAACGGATGGTGCATTGTTGATTTGCCCCGTTTCCCCATTTAATTTTCACATGACCGGCAGGAGGCATACCACTGAGATAAACCCGGCCGTTATCGCCCACAATGCCGCTGCCGACCTGAGCGGCGTTCTCTTCCAGCGTCGCAATAGCGCCAAAAGGCACGGGTTTGCCATGATGTATCAACGTCAACAGTAACTGGCTGCCTGAACGAACCTGATAATTTGCCAACGTCACTGCTCCTCTGGTCGGATAAACGTTCTTGCTGGTCTGGTCAATATCGATCCCTTCCGGCAGGGTGGAGGGGTCCAGATTGATAGTATTTTTTTTGGTAGACCGATCCGCCCGGCAGTACGGCGTAGCCACGCCAGTCAGTCTGCACGTTGCCGTCACCGACTGTCACCCCTTTCGCTCCGGGCGCACGAACCAACACCGCTTCATCACCCAGTGAACGTGATAACGTCAAGCCGTAAGGATGGATTAAGAGAGCGCCGGAAGCCCCGTAGGTGAAATGATAGCTATTTGCGCTGTCATTGTAGCCCAGATTAACGTTTCCCTGACTGCCCTGATAACTCAGAGACAAGGCCCGGCTGTTTTGCTGGCCGCTGTTCCCCCAACCTTGCTGGAGGTTATAATTAAAGCGGTTATCCCATAACATGCCACTGATCCCGGCCTGCTGGGTGAGGTTGCCCTGCGAGTCGCGCGAGGCTGTATAACGGGTGTAAACGCCCCGTAGCGCAGACGATGAACCAAAGAGACTGAGCGGGACCTGCATATTGAATGACACCTGACGATTCTCCGACCAGTTGCCTGCCCCTTCCATGCGATAAATGTTATAACTCAGGTTATAGCTGATCCCCATCAGCATCGCGTTATAACCCAAATTCAGATTGTTGTCGGTACGGCCATTCCAATAATCGTTGCGCGTCCCGGCGGCGTAAAGACTGCCCCAACGTCCTAGCGTTTGATGCAGGTTCACCTGCCAGGTGCTTTGGCGTCGGTCAAGCGCCCACGGGACCTGATATTCATTCAGGTTGTACCCCATGCTATTAACATCACTGAAACTGTAATAATGCTGAGTGGAATAGCGATAGGCTGCCAGATCAATACTGGTGCCGGTACTGATCACGTTCTTGGCATATTTCATTCGATAAGCCTGGCCCTGTTGCCGGTTATTTTCCTGACCCTTAGCCCCTTGTAACTGGGCACGAGCAAACGTCACATCCGCAGACAGTGCGCCTAATGCCCCCAGCGACACGCCCGAGCCTAATACACCCGACTGGTAGTTGCCTGCCACCAATCCCCCGCCGTACAAGGTGATATTGTGCGGCAAACCATAAACCAAGGTGCCCAGAGCAAATACCGGGGAGCGGCTGCCATCGGTGAGGTTGCCGCCGTGATATTGACCGGCCGTTAACTCATATTTAATGCCGCCGGGGCGCTGCATCATCGGGACCGATGAAGAAGCGAGAGTAGAGACACGAGTACTGCCATCTTCCTCTTTGATTGTAACCGTGAGGTCGCCAGAATCCCCGGTGGTGTACAGGTCGGTGAAACGAAACGGCCCCGGCGCCACCGTGGTTTGATACACGGTATAACCATTCTGGGATACAGTCACCTGCGCATTGGAGCTAACCACACCGGTTATCTCCGGGGCAAAACCACGCTGACTTTCAGGCAACATAGCCTCCTCAGAAGCCAATTTCATGCCACGCAACGGGATACTGTCAAAAATATCCCCACCGGTATAGGTTTCACCGGCGGTGAACTCACTGCGCAATGACTGCACATGACGTTGCAAATAGGTATTACTCACCTGCCATCGAATCTGTGTAGAGGGGGAAAAACCGGCGGCCCCTCCATTGCGCTGGCGATTGTAACTGTAAGTTTGCGTGCTGCGCAGACGCCACGCTCCCAGATTCAACCCATTACGAAAAGAGGCAAACAGGTTGCGGGAACGTGATCCGCCGCCGGTTTCCTCACCGTCATAACGCCCCTCCGAACCGTTAATGGTGTAGTTCATCAAAAAGGCCGGTATCCCGTTATCCCACAGTGACGGATCGACCATCCCAGAATGGTGGGGCTGCATAGCCGCCTGCGGAACACTGAGGTCCAGACGCAAACGGGCGAAATCCAATATCGCGTTGGCGTGTGGGATCTGTTTCGTCAGATCTGTGATGGGGCTATCGCTCGTTTTTCCCTGAAAAGCCGGTAATCCGCGAATGTTGACGCCATACTCTTCGAGCTGTGCAACCGTTAACACCGGTTGCAGATGGTCGTTGACCAATATAAATTCAACCTCGCGGTTATCCACCTTATTATGGTTCATGTAGATATCCACCAGATAGCGTCCCGGTGCGACATAACCCGCGTTTTCATACGCCGAGAGATCGATATGCTCCTGCTCCCCCGTCGCCCCCATCAGGAAAGCGGGATTAAAGTATTCCCGCGCGGAGATGGGCAAGGTTGTCGCCGTCAGTAAGCATAGCAAACATACATATACAGGACGGAGCCGGTCATTACCTGTAGATGAGGACGCGTTATAACGAAACATGGCGATCCTGACTGTCGCCGGGAAAACGCCAGACCAGCGGCCCCGGTATCCCAGCGGTAAACGAACGGGTTTGAAACGAATGAGCTTGAAACGAATAGCTTTGTATGCCTTTTGGGGGCACCATCGCCTGACGTATGTGATCATCTGCCTGTTGAGTACCTACTTTCAGAACAGAAAAGGTCAGAAAATAGGGCGTGGGATTTTCCACCCGTAACTGCGTCCCTAGAAGGGAAAATTTCACCTGTTTAGCCACCGTGGCGTTATCCCGGGCGGGCACGCCTTGAGGACGATAAAACAGTCGAATATTCATCTGTAAGGCGACCTGCACTTGCGATGCTTTGTCTGTCCGGTGTCCTAATGCCGGTGCCTCCTCGGTATCCGGTACGGCAACTCCTGGGATAGCTCGCAGCGAGACTATAAAGGCCGATTCCCGATCCGACGGTAATTGCCCCCCAAGCTGGCGAATACGGAACGAAAATTTCTCGCCAGCCTCAACCCGTTTTAACGGCGGCAGAACGATAAAAGGGGGAACTTGCCTGGCTTTAGTGTCAAAGCGACCGGTATCAGGGTCCATCGGGCTGACAAATCCCTGTACCAGATAGTTCTGCCCCGTATGATTAGCCATGCTGAGCGTCACGCCTCTCGGGCTATCTTTAGCCACATAAGACAACTGCATCGGGGAGAACGATAGCCCTTGATTATCAACCGCCTGCGCCTTGAATATATTCCCTAGCAGCAGGGTGAAACCGAGGGAGTAAAACATTAACTCCCAGTATGTCCGCCCATGCCGGTCACTGACTCTCTTCATTCTCCAACTCCGTAGAAAGTAGAAAAAAAGTAGAAAAATAGAAAACAATGGCGGATTTAACGCTCCACTCTGGCCGTAAATAGGTTTGAAGCGCCGCCGTAATCGTTAATCATCGACCAACTCACCGATTTTTTACCCACCAGCCCGGCATAGGTCACACAATCCTGCGGCGCTATCATTGAGGGATAGCGGTTCAGATCGAGCGCCCATCCGTCCAGCATGAGACTGTCCAGCGACAAGAAATACGGGGTGGGATTGCACGCCTCGATGCCATCGGGTTGCGACTGAAAGCGAAGCTGTCCATACGCCTCTTCCGGCAACAGAGGCAGGCTACGCGGTCGCCAGAAAAACTTAATCCGCATCCCCATGCTCATCGACACCCGATCCCGAACAGGCTCATCCGTCACCCGCTGAGTTGCGGGGAGGGCGTTTATCTGCACATATCCGAGCGATTCCCGATCCGCCGGAAAGGGGGGCTGATTAAAGGTTGGCAAAATACGCAGGCTGTTTTGACTGTTGGCTTCCAACCTGAACAACGGCGGCGTCACCACAAACGCCGGAGTGGTTTTCTCCTGCTCTTCCGTTATCCTTACCTGCACCAGCCACGCCTGAGATGTGGTATTGACCACCGTCAGCGTTTGTACCCGCTCGCCTTGGGTAAAAATCACCCGGGTTTTATTCAGGCTGATACCGGCTGCTTGACAGAATTCTGTGCCGGTCATCCCTAACCCTAGCCCTAGCCCTAGCCCTAGCCAGAACATCAATGGCGCCAACCGGTACCGCGCTGGGCGTACTCGACCTGTTTCCACAACGTCTCCTGAAACCTGTTGCCCGAGCTGCGCTCAGTGATAATCAAATTGAAATTGAATGTGCGCGGTCAGTTCACCGGGAGTCGGCACAACCGTGCCGGATTCATGTCGCATATCCATCTGGAAGGTAATTTGACTCTCTTTAGCGGCGTTACCCGGTGGCGCCAAATTCACATAATCGCCATTTTTTAGGTAGCTCCCCAACCCGCCTCCCGGCAATTGATAGCGCAGGCCAAATCCCACATTTCCCGCTACCGTGGAAGTTTTATCCCGAAATAGCGTCGGGTGGCCTTCTGACGTGGGGCCGGCTATTTTAATGGCCGGAGTACGGCCTGCTCTGGCTGATCCCGCACAGCCCGACAACGCCAACGTAATGGGTTTGCTGCCCGCCGCTGCGATATGTTCCGTACTGCGCTGCACCTGGGTGAGTGGTACGGATGAAAACTCGACATGAGATGTCTGCATGTAAAGCTCACAGGTTGGCTGCTCCAGCGTCAGCGCCAATGTCAGTTCCGCCGTGTTTGGGTTCGCTCCCCCGGGCTGAAAGGCGATACAGAGCAAGCAAGCCAGTGTTGCCCGTCTGATAAGGGGCCACGGTTTGCGCATTACGGTATCTCCCCTTGATAGGTGGATTCTCCGCCGAGATCATTAATCACCGTCCAGCTTACTTTGGCTGGATAATGTCCCCCTTTACGTAGTAGAGAGAGATCGGAGAATGGGGAGACCATGTTGGCTTTCTGCTGCGTCATCACCTCCTGTCCACCCACCTTTAGGGAGGTTAAGGTGATGTAATAGGGTGACGGATTGGTTATCGTGATTCCTGCGGCTGTCGGTTTGAAGCGCAATGAACCAAATCCTTGTTCCGGCGAAACCGACAATCCCGACGGGCGATACATCAGCTTAATCGTGTTGGCTATAGCAAACTGTATTCCGCCGGAGACATTCCGCTGGGAGCGATTATCGGATTCAGAGCTTAACGGAATGGCCTTCGCCGTAAACCAGAACAGGGATTCCCGGTCAACAGGCAGCGACGGGCCAGTTTTGATGATGCGCACCTGATTCTGGCTGTCTGGTTCCATACGAAACAGGGGCGGCGTCACCAGAAATGGGGCGGTTTTGTCTCCCTCAAAAGTAGAACTGACTGTCGCCTGTATTAAATAGACCGCTTCTTTACTGGTATTGCTCACTGAGGCGGTTGTCGCATGGCTATCCGCTGGATAGATAATACGGGTAGTACCGATCCCCACTCCTTCCGCCTGCGCGGAAGTAACCGGCCAGCCTAACAGACCGGCCACTATCATTGCTGTCATCAATCTTTTCACTGACTCACCTGAAAATGTCTGGTTTGGTATTGCGTAAGTAAGAATTGGACCTCCCTGTCCAATTCCACGGCTATCTATTTCTAACGCCTGTCGGCGTTAAATTAGTCATACGCTACTTTTACGGTCAGGTTCCCTTTGGACTCTGCTGCTTTTACCGCCGCCACACCAAGCTTAGCCAGCCCTATTTTAAGCGTGATGGCATTATCACCGGCTACTGCGGGACTGTATGAGGCATCTTTTAGGTTAACTGGCGCACCTGGCGGGATGAGCTTATCATTTATCGTCAGGCCAACCGCATGGTCGGTAATTGCAGCGTTACCCGTGGAGTTAAGAAGTTGAAAGTAATTGCCTCCTGGTCCTGCTGCGGTGCCGCCAACCGTCAATTTAACGCTTTTCGCGGAACTCCACAGAGGGCATTTTTCCGTTTTAATCGTGACGAATTTTTGCGTGTTAGTTAAAATTGCGCCATCTCCCTTCCCTGTAAAATCAGATACCAAAGCGCCAAGACTAACAGGCTCTATTGCTGCAAACTTACAAGTCTCCGCGGTCACTGAAGAGTTCACCGTCAGGGTACCGGCACTCACTTCCTCCGCCATCGCCTGCGACATCCCCCCCAGACACAGCGCCGCTATCGCACAGGTCTTCAAAATTTGTTTTTTCATTTCATCGATTCCTTTTATTTATTCGATACATTTTGCCTAAAACAACATCACGACAAGTTAAACAATCAGATAGCTAACGCGGTGCGTTTTACTTGTCATTTGAGTTATTTTGTTTGCTGATTAACTTCTGAATTTTGGTTAAACCGTCGATAACATATCTATTTTTGAGCGGGAAATATTGAGTGGCAGTTTGTTCTCTTTTTGAGACAACGAGTTATTAGCCCCGACATATTCAACATTAATTCCTGAACGTTATGGTGTCGTGAGTATTTGTTCCTTAATTAAATTACTATCTGAACTTTAATAACTTCGTCAAAAGGGGAGATAAATAAGAATGGACTTTTTAATTTGTGGTAATAACGTTGTGGTAATAACACAGCTAACGAATAAATCATAAAAGTGACCGTTCCGTCGGTCACAAAACTCAGTCATCAACTGGTTTATAGATCCCCCGATTGGCGTCGAGATCAGTTAACATCCAAATTTACCCAATGTAGCCTCCGCAATAGGGATATATTGGTCTGTTAATTTATTGATGCTGTTATTGGCTACAGGATAACTACAATCAAGGAAAAACCAGTTTATCGGCGTCTCCAATATTGAAGCGATCCGCACCAGATGGGATAAATTAATTCGGTTTATCCCCCTCTCATAACGTGAGAGTTGTTGCTGACTAATACCTATTTTTTCCGCCAATTTGGCAGCGGTCATACCCAACTCTTTCCTTCTTTTTTGAATACGCTTCCCTACTAATAGATGATCTTGTTTCATTTTCATCCCAGCCCTTAAATTAAAAAAAACACCTTTTTATGGCATCGCCAAAATTATTGCCCCTGATCCTGAGAAAGGTCCTGCCTCTACTCTGCCATTTTTCTGTAAAATTGATTTCACTGTAACGGGTACATTTCCTCCAGCCGGTACAAACACAGCAACACCGTCTTCACCGTTTTTCTCATTTAATAGCAATTTAGCTTTCAAGCTACCGTCACTTCTTAACGGTACGAATCCCCGATCAGGCCCCGTCGCTGTCACGATAATCTCGATGTCTACATTGCAGGTTACATTGATATTTTCCGTTTTGGTTGCGCCTTCTAGCTTTGCCTCATCAATACTACCGTAATTAAGTTCAACGGAGCCTTCACTGACTTGGCAAAATCCTATCGGCGGTGGTGCAACGCCACATAAAGATCCAGGTAATAATCTTCCATGAAAACCATTTTGATCGGTTTCATAAAATAGCCCGACACATTCCTGATGAGACCGAATCGCAGGACCAAAATGTTTTGCAACTCCGGTGATCGGAAAACTGGTATATTTCAATATTTCAGCTTGCACTTGTTTCATGGTCTTAAATCTTTCCACGCGAGTATTAAATATCCTATAGGGCTGCCCTGAATAACCATCAACAAAATGGCGATGGTTAACCGATATCCAACACGCAGAATAACCATAACAAGGATTTGGCGTAAAATCGTTTTCTGGGTCCCAACGTTCAATGACAAAAGTATAATAGGCATTTGTCGGAATCCCCTCGGATTTAGTGATATATGAAAATATCGATGCAACCGCATTTGATGAAAACAGCGATAAAAGTACCAGCCAAACAGAGAATAACTTTTTCATTTAGTTACCTAATAAAACCGTGCAAGTTAGTCATAATTCAGATTAAATGTCGCAATCGCATGAAATGCACCTCGCTTAATCGTCTGGTTAGCTAGCGCAGCAGGTTCTGCCTGCACATATGCTTGCAGTACAATCAAGTTTTCCCTCTTTTTTAACGGATACTCTTCCCCCTCTTTATTCAACAACAACCGTTTGCCTTCTGCCGTTTCTATACCGATGGCAATTCCAGAGGCTTGACTCCCTGCACTTAACGCTAATAAGCCCGGCAATTGCGTATTTTCTATGCCGCTGAATGTCAATTTAATCGATTTACCCACACTCATATCGCAACCAGATAACCTGAGTAGAAAAGGTTCGCTATTAGTCCTACCATGCAGATACAAATATTTTTCAGAAATTGTTGCAAAATCGAGCTGGATATCTTCATCACCCGGTTTAATCGTGCAAGGTTCTTTAACCAATACACCGTGAAAACGCATATTATCCGCAGCCTGTACCACTTGATGACCATAAACCGTGGCAGCAATAACCATAAAACCAACACGCAACACGAATAATTTTAAATATTTCATTAAGTTTCCTTTCACTGGTATTCCGCCAGCAATGTCGCCGTCACTTCAAATGCCCCTTCCGGCAACGTACTTCCTGGTTTTTTCACCGGCACCGCTTGTATCACCGGCTGTTTCTGTGATGTCACCGGAATACGCTCATTAAGGGTGAACGCTTTACCATCCAACGTCAGACGAATGCCTAAATCAGTAATATTGGTTTGCAACGCGGCAGCATCAAATGAGGTTGGCGGGCCGACCACCGTCAATCCTAAACTCCAACCTGAGAGATTAGGCGCACATACCAACTGGTAATTCACGGGCTTGGTATAATTCACCCCGTCCACCTGATGGATGCCAACATTGCGACCAAAATAGACATCAATCATATTGCCGTCATTAATCACACAAGGGGGCGCTTCAAGCAGTGTGCCGTGAAACCACATATTATCTGCCGCCTGTCCCGGCATCACACTGATTAACCCTAGGCACGCACCCCAGAAAACACGATAGATCAGAGGGTTCATTGCATGTCTCCCGTTCACTGGTATTCAACCATCATGGTTGCACCCGCGCCAAAGTCGCCGCCTTTCAATACCGCAGCCATATCTTTTACCGGCACCGCATGTAACTCAGGAAAATTAGGATAGCTAAATTTCATCCAGTCATTGACGGGCAATTTTCGTCCGTTATGAATAACAGCGATACCTAGCCCAGAGTGATTAGTTTGCAACACCGTTCGATCAAAACTGGCAGTGTTACCCGATATCATCATTTTCATCGCATTAGCCGGCATTTTTTCACATCTCACGGTGTATTTTACGGGTTGCATATAATTAACCCCATCAATCCGGGTAATCATCACGTCGCCAAAATCTACATCAATAGTATTACCGTTATTAATCACACAAGGTGGAGGAGCGATAACCACGCCGTAAATATTGACCGGTGTTTTACCCGCAAAATTACTGGCAGGTCTTGCGGCTAAATTTGTCAGTAAATCAGCCTGAGCATTTACACTCAACAAACAGCCAAACAGTAATACGCTCCATTTTTTCTGCCTGCGATACTGCCCTTTTATTCGCAGAGAACACAGAGAGTTAGTCATAATTCACCCTGAAATCCACCACCGCGCGATATTGCCCAATCCCTAGCGCTCTCGGCGTCCGCACCGGCGTCACGTAATATTCCAAGCTGTCCTGCCCCGACGCCGTAAAACGGGGGCGTCCCCGCTCTCCCAACCGGATATCATTATTCGCGGTATCTGTTATCTGTAACCCCAACCCAGAGATACCGGTCACCCGCACCAGATGTGGATAATCGCGATCCGCCGGCGCCGCAAAACTGACCGTTACCACCGGCTGTAACTGATTCCACGTCAGATTGCCGGTCCGACTGTCATTGACTGCCCCTTTAGTTCTTAGACAGTCACGAAACTTCAATGTGAACGGTATCGGTGTCCCTTTATCACCTGGCTGGCGTAAGTCACTGTTTGGCGTGCTCCCTAAATTCACCTCCTGCCATGCAGAGGTCATGTCCAGTTGACAGGCCGCCTCAGTCAGCCCACCAAACACATGCAGTTCACCGTGCAACCCGTCTATATCTGCTGCCCGTGTCTCCCTCGCCTGACTCTCCGTCATCGGTATCAGCCAGATCGCCAGTGCCAGTACGCAACTTATCCGCTTGATGTTCATTGTCGCCCCTCCCGACTTTACCCATCACGACGAATGTTTAGTCACCTGACAATGGTTCCCCGCACAATTAAAAGTCAATTGCGGTCGGCCACCATAATCATTGACATACGTTAGTACAGGCGCACTCCCTAACGCCCCGGTACTGCCACTCAGCACCGCACTACTTTTAGGCGCTATCATCAATGGTTTAAAGCCCGCCGCCGTCTCTCCCTTAAGCTGGCTTGATGCATCCACCACGGTGATGTAATACGGTGTCGGATTGTTCACCTGATATCGGTCTCCCTGACGCGTCAAAGTCATCTTCTCTTGCCACGGATTATCCAAATCGGTACGGCTGGCAAAAATGGCTTTCGGACGATAGAACAGCTTGATCCGAGTTTGTAACGCAATCTGCAAGGTATTCGGCTTCTTACTGCGCGGTGGAATTTCACGCAAATTAAAATAGAACAAGCTTTCCCGATCTTGTGGTAACTGTGCGATGGCTGGCAGTGACTGTATTTTCACCTGGCTCTTAGCGCCTGGTTCCACCCGCTGTACCGGCGGCGTCACCACTAACGGACCATTGATTTTGTTGCCCTGTTCATCTTCTATCCATCCCTGCGCCAGATACGGCAACTCTTTGTTCTGGTTGCTGATATCCATACTGGTGGATTTGTCTTCACCATTAAACACAACGCGGGTACGATCCAGCGCAATAGCCGCCATTGACTCACTGATCACTGACAGACTTAAGATAGCTATCGTGATTACATTGATTGTATTGTTCAATTTCATACTCAATTACTCATTCTTAGAATAATCATTTCAGGTCACCGCGATACACTTCGGCAACAGCAATAAGGTTCCCTCGCTGCCAGTCAATTAAAATCATGGCTGTTTATTACCGTCGGCCAGTTGGCAAAGCAGTAATAACGAAGCCATCTCTTCAACTTTTGGTAATTGATGTGGCAGCTCAATCACACACTGCAATTCCCCATCCCAACGCACATTCAGTTTCTCTCCGGGATTTATCCCGCTCAGGTAGGTATTCCCACCATCACTGACGATACCGATCTCCCGTTGATCCTTATTCAGTACCGCTGCTCCAAACGGCGGCGCGCTACCATCCGGCAAGCGGATCAGAGCCATCGCTTTTTCACCGGATATCACCTGGAATTTACGATAACCAATCGCCCCTTCCGTCAGTGTTGCTTGTTGTACCGACCGTACTGCCTCCACATTGTCCGGCAGTTTGTTTAAATCAATACTCGCACTGTTACGGTAATAGTTGTTCACATCAGAGATCACCGCTTTACCGAACATATTGGTATGGGTAATCGCGCCAAAACCTTTCACAGGTACGCCGCCGACACCATCAGTATCCACCATCAAACGGGTGGTCCCCGGCATATTAATGCGATGCAGCGCCGCGCCTTTCGGCGTCACGGTCATGCCCCCCTGGATAGAAAGCGCTGCCGTGGTATAACGCCCATCCTGATAACTCGCACTGGTCGTCAGTTGGGCACGATCGCCGTAATGGGTTAAATAACCGTTAGCCGCAGCCTTGCCATCAATACTGGTACCAACCGCTAAACGATAGTTACTGTTTTCATTAATTCGATCGTAATAACCTACCGTGTGGGAGTTACCTTCCCGGTTGGCCATTGCGTTATAACTGATAGTTCCTGAATTACCCCACGGCAGGGATAACGTCATATACATCCCGTCGTCATTTTTACCTTCATATTTATTACGGTAAGCAGACAGATTCAGGTTAATGTTCTTATAACTGCCAATATCAAAATAGCGTGATATTGATACGTTATAGCGATCGTTATTCGAACGATTCCAGTAAGTCTGGTGGCTGTAATTCAGGTAGATACTGGCACCAATATGCGTGAACTGCTTGTTCAACATAATGGTGTAAAGTTCTTTATTGCTCTCTGCATCACCGTCGTGGTAACGACGATCCAGATACTGGCTCATGCTCATAAAGTCACGTTCCGAGAAACGATAACCGGCAAAAGTCACCTGGCTGTCATACTCCTCAAAACGCTTGGAATAACTGAGACGATAAGAGCCGCCAGTCAACGTTTGATCCTCAGCCGGTAAATGGGCGCGGGATTCAGTGACATCAAAAGAGAGCGCTCCGAAGGTCATCAGATCACGACCAATCCCCAACGACAACGCATTATAATTCCCGGCTCCCAATATCCCGCCGTACAATGACCAACCGTTGTTTATTCCCCAGGAAAATTCGCCGATACCAAAGCCCGATCCTTCACTGTGATGCTTCCAGTTGGTTGGCTTCCCCGCCGCCAGTTTGTACTGCACCCGGCCCGGACGGGTTAAATAAGGAATATTCGCGGTATCGATCTGAAATTCTTGTAAACCGCCATCCTGCTCCTCTACCCGCACATCCAGTTTGCCGCTCACTGCGTCATTGATGTCCTGAATACGGAATGGTCCTGGCGCAACTTGGGTCTCATACAACACCCGTCCCTGCTGACGAACAGTCACTCTGGCATTGGTTTTCGCCACTCCTGTCACTTCCGGCGCATAGCCTCGCAGGTTCGGAGGCAACATATTGTCATCCGTCACCAGACTTACCCCAGTAAAACGGAAGCTGTCAAAGATATTTGAATTGAGGTAATCCTCGCCCAAGGTTAACTTGGCATTCCAACGTGGTATGGCCCGGTATAAGTAATAACGGCTCCAATCCCAGTTTTTCTCAGTGCTCCCTCCCCGCCCCGTGGTGTGGTTATACTGTGATTGCCAGTCTGCCCGCAGACGCCATGCACCCAAATTTATCCCGGTCGTACCATTAGCACTGACATTCTGATTTTCATTTCCCTTCGCTGGCTTAGAGACCTGAGCATTGACGTTATAATCAAACATCATCCCGAAAATCCCTTCATCCCAACGTGACGGCGGGTCCCAGTCTGGCGAGCTATATTCGAGATAGGCTTGGGGCATACTCAGGTATAACGTGTCACTGCTCAGATCACCGCGCACCGTCATGCCCGGCAGCGTTTTAGTCTCCAGGCACTGATTATTGTTCCACCAGGTAATCTTTGATTCCCATTCCGCCCGCAGCCCCAACTGCTTCACCAATTCAGGCGGCAAACACGCCACACTTCCTTGAGGATCATCTGGTGGTACCATAAAAGTGACCGGCATTTCCGGCAATTCGCTCTTGTTCAGACGTATCGCCATCTGATAATCCCCCGGCATGATATAACCCGCACGGGAAAACTCTGTTAAATTAATCCGAGAACGATCCTGAACATCTAACACGTCCGTATTAAATTCAATTTCCTCTTCCGCATACACAGCATGAGTACCTATTAAAGCAAGCAATACCGAAATAATAAGAGGTTTCAGGACACACCGAACCGAGACCACCTTGTCATATTCAGTGGTCGAACCCAAAAATAAAGCCATAGCATTCCCAGATCGATGATTAGTAATAATCCAGCCTGAACCGAACAGAGGTTTGATACTGCCCTGCTTGCAATAACTGGTGATTACCCACCAATCGCATCGCGTAATTAAGCGTCATCTGCCCTGCCTGTAAGTCCCCCACCGGTAGTGGAGTTCCCGGGTACGCTTGATTGCCGTACATGTCGGTAATTTGTAACGCTACTCCTTGAGCCACACCCGATAAGCGGAAATTGTTCCCATCCGGTACGCCGTCAAACGTCACCTGAAAGTGGCGCCAATCGGGTTTACCCAAGGTGGCGGAAGTCAGTACGCAGTTAATCAAACGGATGGAAAAGGGGCGCACTAGTCCCTGTCCATCATGTATCATCCGGCTTACCGGGATCGTGGCTAACTCAATCGTCTGGTCACGGCTACCTGCGTCAATCGCACAGGCCGTATCAATGATGGTGCCTTGCATGCTAACGCGACCATATCCTTGTGTTCCTCGTGGAGCTGCCGTTTCAGCTGCAATAACACAGGAAAACATTAACAGGCAGGGCACTACAACAACGGCAACATATCGACTCATAACGTCTCTCCAGCTAAACTTATTCAAAACTTTTAATTAGGAAACGCCCGCCTCCCTGTCAGCGTTTCCATGCATGAAAAGACTTATTGATAAGTCAGCTGGAAGTTGGCAATGCCGGTGAAATTACCCGGAACAACGGCATCAGGTGAAGTATCCCCCTGAAGATAGGCAGCAAAATGCAGATCATTATTACCATCATGCAAAGCTACAGCCGGTGAGGGAGTCCCTAGTTTGATCTTGTTACCGCCCGCGTCAGTGATCGCAATCCCCGCACCTTTAGCAACGCCTTCGATACCTAGCAAACCATCACCGCCAGTAATGCTAGATTTAGCGCCGACAAACGTCGTCGTGACTGTACTTATCGTTTCAGTCGTACAGTTATCTAAAGAAATTTTGAATGGCGTGGAAGAAGAACGGCCGCCGTTTTGCAAAGATTTGCTAGAAATAGAACCCATTGGAACTACCTGATCAACCGTTTCCGGGGTGATAGAACAAGGCGCATCAGTAATAGACCCGGTAAAAGTCACCGTTCCGTGACCTTGGCTAGGATTCGCTGCATTTACAGAACCCGCAGCTAAAGCTACGCCTAACCCCAGGGCCATAACCAATTTATTCAATATCATGTGAATTAATTCCTTGAATTTAAGGATAAAATACCCAATACCATAAAAAAATAACCGTGCAGGATTCCAGCTCCATGCACCCAATATTCAGTGCAAAACAGTTTAAAAATCTCGGATTAATATTTTCTAAACCAAACAAAATGCACCAAACTGTTTTTTTCAGTCAAAAACACTAAGAGGGCATAATATTTCGGAGTTAACACTCGAAAAAAAATATTAATTTGAACTTATAATCTAATTAATCGATTAGTATTTGATTGAATTCAGATGAACCTACTAATTTTTTACAATAAATTAATGGCAGAGCGTAAAAAATAGTAAAAAACAATGAAAAAAAGCCAACTATTATAAATAGTTAAGCATTGGCAATTTGGCATTACACAAAATTTGACTTAATCAGTCGTTTTATAGGAACATATTTACAGTTTGGTGCATTCTGTTTAGTTTCTTTTTATTGTTAAATAATTTCCACATATATAATTACAAAGCTTACAAGCTGATATTTTCTATTAAAAAATGGCTATCTATAACTATCTAAAAACGATAATTATAGATTTTGGTCAAAATAATTAGAGTTACCAGCTAATAATTTTATAAAAGTTCTATTAATTGATATATTCCGGTAGATTAATATTATTTTTCTACCTATAACTATCCGCCCCAATTGCACAGGAATTATTTTCATGAAGAAACGTAAGTTTTTGACCAGATATGAAATTAATGCGATTTTAGAAAAAGCACGTCAGGGACGTCACGCCGAGCGAGATTATTGCATGTTATTGATGTGCTTTATTCATGGTTTTAGAGTGAGCGAACTCTGTAATCTAACGTTATCCGATCTTGATCTTAGCTCAGAAATTATTCATGTCAGACGATTAAAAGGGGGATTATCAACCACACACCCGCTAATACCAGAAGAAATTAAAGCGCTAAATCAATGGCTTAATATTAGAAAGAGTTGGCGAGAATCAGATACAGAATGGGTGTTTTTATCACAAAAATCAGGAGCTATTTCACGCCAACAAGTTTATGGTTTATTAAAACGTTATGGCAAGCAAGCATTAGTTAATATCTCACCTCATCCACACATGTTAAGACATGCTTGTGGTTACGCGCTCGCTGATTTAGGAAGAGATACACGCCTTATTCAAGATTATCTCGGTCATCGAAATATATCCCATACCGTTATTTACACCGCAAGCAACGTAAAACGATTCTTCAAGATATGGGAGGCTCCTGTAAAAGGACTCGATTAATTTCAATATCTCTTTTTTATGTAAGATATGTAGTATGAGAAACTATTTCTCTTGGAAACAAAAAAATCATCTAATCATCCAATAGCAAAAATCCTCGTCCACATACTGATGAGGATTTTTTATACAGCCAAATAGTTATTCACATCATAAGACACCACCTATTATTTCTTATAATTACTTTTGAAATGGTTTTTTTTGGAAATTAATGAATAAAACAATTAAAATAAAAATATGTATTTAAGGATAATTTTAATAATAATTCCCATTAGTACATGAATGGATATTTTCGCCGGAATGAAGAAAATAAAATCACTGGAAATTATACCCTGTTTTCCAGTGATAGCCTGTTGACTTTTAATATTTCATGGTTGATTTATTAAATTTTCAGGTAATATTAAATTTAATCAACTATTTGAATATTTGGAGAATGAGCAAGATAGCCAACAAGATTGCCAATATTGTCTTTAACATTCCATCTTTCGAAAATGGATACATACCATGAATATTTGGCGATACCTGGAGTACGTAATTTAGATCCTTGATTGAAAATATTACGCGTTTCCAGTACGACTGAATAGTCTTGGTTAGTCCCTAACGTTGCCTCTTTACTTGGGGCTGCAACTTGAGATACAGCCGAAGTTAGGGTTGGTGGCGAAACTAACGATTTGGCTCCCACCCCTTCCATATGATACAGAAATACCTGCTCATCAAATTGGGCTGATAGCGTTGAAGCTCGCCATCTAATTACATCCCCTACCTTACCTTGAATTAAAAGTGTACCTTGAGCATTATTTTTGGGAACATAGATATTATTTTGAGAGGTAATGTAATAAATGTATTTATCATCCATTACCGTTGGTTTGCTAGGGTCCTGACTAATGGAATTACCGAGATCGTTTGTGATAGCTTTTACATCAACAATGGCAAGAACATCAATCAATTGTACACCACTAATGGATCTTATATCATCTAGATCTGTATATTCAATATCATTCATAATACTGTTCCTATTCTTATATATTGGTTTTATAAGTATTTAATTATCCAGAACTCTAATGAAAGGATCATGACAAACATATCCAATGAGTTGCCTTTTACGATATATTTTATATACCAGTATATTGSCCGTATCCCTCTCTCTGAGCTGTT
>NZ_PUWT01000170.1:0-1129 GCF_002968995.1 Photorhabdus hindustanensis | reverse complement strand
TTTACCATTAACGGTGATATCTGTTTTGGCCTGCACATCCCCCAGAGCCGCCTTGCCACTCGCCGTCAAACTGATGCCACCTTGCTTTGCGGTCAGTTTCGTCGTTTCAATGTCTTTACCATTAACGGTGATATCTGTTTTGGCCTGTACATCCCCCAAAGTCGCCCTGCCATTCGCCGTCAGACTGATGCTACCTTGTTCTGCGGTCAGTTTCGTCGTTTCAATGTCTTTACCATTAACGGTGATATCCGTTTTGGCCTGCACATCCCCCAGAGTCGCCTTGCCATTCGCCGTCAGACTGATGCTACCTTGTTCTGCGGTCAGTTTCGCCGCTTCAATGTCTTTACCATTAACGGTGATATCTGTTTTGGCCTGTACATCCCCCAGAGCCGCCTTGCCACTCGCCGTCAAACTGATGCCGCCTTGCTTTGCAGTCAGTTTCGTCGTTTCAGTGTCTTTATTGTTAGCGGTTATAACTTTACCAACATCAAGCGAATTACCACTGGTCAGAGTAATGTCTTTCCCTGCGGTTAAGGAAATACCTCTCAGATTTACTCCCGCGCCAGCATGGATCTCAATATTCTCATCCGCTTCCAATTGGCTGAACTGGCGCAGACGCTGGCTAATGAGTTCTCGTTGAGCGTCATCATTCAGTACGTCACTGTCAGTACTGCTCTGATTACCATTAAACTTAGCTAAGTAAGGGGAGAGAGAAATTTCAATCTCCCCCTTGCTAGCCAAAAAGATATTTTTCGCCCGGTTAATTAGCGTATTTGAAAGCGATATGCCCTGTTCAGACAGAATATGTAACATATTTGCCGCAGAAATAGTGGAGAATGCCCGTGCACCTGCCACAGGAGAATTGCTTCCTCCAGATGAAACAGAAACACCACCACTGGAGATTAAGGCAATATCATGACCTGAAATATCTGCGTCACGCACCGTAAGATTTTGCTCTCCCTGTAACAGAACCTGGTTCCCGGCTTTTAACTTTCCTCCATAGAAAGACAAATGACTCGCCTTAACGGTAACATCACTGCCGGCACTAATTTCTCCCTGCCCTCTCAGTGTCTCCGTTGTCAGTGTCAGATTCTGACCGGCTTGCATATTGCTTTGTTTCGCCGTTTCA
>NZ_PUWT01000169.1:0-669 GCF_002968995.1 Photorhabdus hindustanensis | reverse complement strand
GATAAGTGGCCGCTTAAGGTTGCAGCAGGAGTAACAAACACGCAGCCGTCTGATGATATTGAATCATGGCAGACATTAATTCTGAAAGAATCGGGTTCGGTACCAACGGATTTAGTCTTTACACCTTCTTCATGGAAAGCATTCCGTCTGGATACGTCTATCAAGGATACCGCGATAACTTTCCCATCGTTGAACCCGTTTGGTAATCAGGTAAATATCGGCCCAACAGTTCAAAAAGGCGGGGTATTTAAAGGAATCTGGGGCAACTTCAACCTCTGGTTATATAACGACTGGTTTATCGATCCTGTTGATAATGTTGAAAAACCGATGTTGCCGGACGGTACAGTTATTATGAGCGGGCCTGATTTAATGGGAACGCGTGCGTTTGGTGCGATTCTTGATCCCACTTTCAACTACGGACCTTTGGCCTATGCGCCAAAAAGCTGGTTAAACCCCGATCCAGCACAGCGTTATTTATTGATGCAATCCGCGCCATTGGTTATCCCAAGTCGTGTGAATGCGGCTTTGTGTGCGACGGTGGTGTGATATGGCAAAAAATAAGCAACAAGAAAACGAACTGGGCGGCTTGCCGCCTGAACTGATGGTTGACGGCCAAGAGTTACCGGATTCTCAGATAGAAACGGTGGAATCTTCTTCCACTGTTCCTGA
>NZ_PUWT01000168.1:0-762 GCF_002968995.1 Photorhabdus hindustanensis | reverse complement strand
AATATTGAGATCCATGCTGGTGCGGGAGTAAATCTGAGAGGTATTTCCTTAACCGCAGGGAAAGACATTACTCTGACCAGTGGTAACTCGCTTGATGTTGGTAAGGTTATAACCGCTAACAATAAAGACACTGAAACGACGAAACTGACCGCAAAGCAAGGCGGCATCAGTTTGACGGCGAGTGGCAAGGCGGCTCTGGGGGATGTACAGGCCAAAACAGATATCACCGTTAATGGTAAAGACATTGAAGCGGCGAAACTGACCGCAGAACAAGGTAGCATCAGTCTGACGGCGAATGGCAGGGCGACTTTGGGGGATGTACAGGCCAAAACAGATATCACCGTTAATGGTAAAGACATTGAAACGACGAAACTGACCGCAAAGCAAGGTGGCATCAGTTTGACGGCGAGTGGCAAGGCGGCTCTGGGGGATGTGCAGGCCAAAACAGATATCACCGTTAATGGTAAAGACATTGAAGCGGCGAAACTGACCGCAGAACAAGGTAGCATCAGTCTGACGGCGAATGGCAAGGCGACTCTGGGGGATGTACAGGCCAAAACAGATATCACCGTTAATGGTAAAGACATTGAAACGGCGAAACAAAGCAATATGCAAGCCGGTCAGAATCTGACACTGACAACGGAGACACTGAGAGGGCAGGGAGAAATTAGTGCCGGCAGTGATGTTACCGTTAAGGCGAGTCATTTGTCTTTCTATGGAGGAAAGTTAAAAGCCGGGAACCAGGTTCTGTTACAGGGAGAG
>NZ_PUWT01000040.1:0-48230 GCF_002968995.1 Photorhabdus hindustanensis | reverse complement strand
GGCCGGCATTGATAAGATGACGGGGATTGGCCATCTTATCTCCGCTGGATTTGACAGCGTAGTGAGACAATCCCATATCCAAACCTGTCATCTGGGTTATCAAAGCGGGCTTCGCGGGCGCGGCCAGGCCGTCATCACAGAGTATCGAGGCGTAGTATTTACCGGTGGCTGAACAACTCAGCGTAATGCTTTTCACCTCTCCGGTCATTTCACGGTGCAGACGGGCTTCTATCGGCGATAATTTGGGTATTTTTATTGCCCCGTCCAACACCTTCACCCCGACACAATGATAGCTGGACTGCCTGCCATGCTTGCGTTTGAATGTCGGGAAGCGCGCTTTCAGCTTCGGATTAAAAAAGTGGGAAAACGCCATATCGAGGTTAATCACCGCCTGCTGCAAGGCGATGGAATCATACGCTTTGAGCCAGGCATACCGGCGGGATTTTTTCGCCACTGACAGTAAGGGTTTGAGGTCTTTACGCAGGCTGAGGTTCACCCCGTGGCGTTGATGAGCGTGCTTCTTGATGTGCAGCGCCTTGTTGTACGCGAAACGAACCGCACCGAACTGAGCATTGAGATAATCAGCCTGTTCGGGTGTCGGGTAAATGCGGACTTTGGTGGCTCTTAACATCATCAGCGCTCATCGGGATAGTTTATGTATTTTAACCGCTTTTTTTGGCCATGTCCCCCCCAAGCTGCCAGTGAACGTGATGGTTAATAACCTGAAAGCCCTGCGGGCTTTTCGCCTTATATCACCGCCCGCATTGGGCGAGGGTTTACGGCGGATTTTGCTAATTATTTAGAATAATTAATGTTATCGTAGCCGCACTATGCAAGTGATGCGGCTTTTTTATCGTTCTCATTCTGTTCAAATCTTACCACTGAGTTATTAGGCAAGCGACCTATCACCGCATAGTAAGTTTGGTTAAATTCTTCTGCCATCGCGGTAAGAGTTTAACCCGGAGAGGAGAAAATTAGAAGCATCAATCTTGAGTGCGCTTGGGCGCGGAAAAAACAAGAATAGTCACGACAGCCAATTCATAAGCTTGTTTCTAATGTAATCAGATGAAAGACGCTCCTGCTCTAAACGTGAAGATTGGAAATGACCGGAAATAAGATTATTAAACAAATTTGTTTCATCTTCATTTAGCGATGAAGGATTGGATTCAACTGGATTTGGTTCAGGAACCATTCTATCTTCATGAGCTTTAACGGTTTCAACATCCATCATCAGAGGCTCAATATCTACAAACTTGTTTCTGGCATCACTGAGAATAAACAACCCCCAAGTATCAATATCTCCCCAATATCCTACACGTTTACTTCTCAACCATGCCGCATCCATCCAAGCAATGTTTTTCCCGCCGCCAATCACCGCTATCGTGTCAGGCATTTCGGGCAATGCCAAACCAGACTGTAAATTTTCTACTATTAGAATATTCGATGCCGGAAGTTCGTGCTTTCTAAGTAATTCGCCGGGTATTTGTAGTATTGGCATTCCCCCAAGCGCCGCAGTCGCGGCATGGCAAAGCGGCCTGATAGTTAACCAACCTTTGGGATTTATTGCACACCCCAACCAAGCGATAAGGCCCCCTGACGCCGAAACAGCCCCTTTGTGAATGATATCGGCTAGCTCTTCAATCAGGATCTGGTGGTTCTCAAGAAACTTAGTATCAATCCCAATGAGCGGCAGTGCTCTTAAATATTGTCCTTCACCTAAGCCTTGTTTTAATTGTGGCAGCAATTTTGCTAATAATTCCGCATCTCTCAACGAGAGTTTTTCCACAATATCTATACATTTCACCAATGCAGGATAGAGATCTTTATCAACCCGCAAAAATGGCTTCATATTTCTTTCCCATACCTTACTTCGGGAAAGAGCATCATTTCCTAAAAATTGAATCAAATGTTGCATTGATTCAATGACAACAAAAGTCGGGATTCGTTGCTCAGATAGTTCCCGGAAATTTTTGGAAGACCACTCCACAACATCTTGATAGGGAAATGATCTCCACTCATCAATAAATCGTTGAAAATGAGCGATATCTAATATGGCAGAATTCCCTTTGGGTGGTTTCAAGCCAACGCGAATAGGAAATGCCTTGTTGCCCAGTAGCCGGTCTTTTAGTGAGGAACGGTTATCCCACTCACGCTGTCTAATAATGCTCTTAACTTGCGCCGGCAATAACCCCCAACGCACCTCATACTGCCCTTTTTTCATGTCAACTTCTCAAGCTCGATCCCCAGATTAGCAGCCTCATCAGGCAACTTTTTCTCCTTCTCTTCGCCCATTCTCCGGTCAATCTCTTCCCAAGTCACTTCACATAAATGGCTGTCATGGTTTTCCTGGTCTCTTTCCGCAATGAGTAGTGAACGAGCCGATTCTCTTGCCAGATTCAAGTTTTTATAAGGCGTGATCAAATTAACGTGAATGTGAAGCTCTCTAAATACTCGGAGCACCCGCCGACTTACCGTTTCAGCCGTATTTGAGAATGCTTCGTCCAAGAAAACAGTACAGTAAACTGGTCGATCATAACCATCTGGCGTCAAAACATAGGCCAAACTTGCCGCTACAATAGTCGCCGCAAATGACTCTTTCTCTCCACCTGACTTTCCACTGGATGATTCCAATACATCACGAATCTCACCGGTATTACTATCCAACTCTTCGGCGTAAAATGACATCTGATAACGAGGATCAAGCAGCCTTAAACTTTCTAATGTATTTGAGGAGCCTGGCGCACTTGCTTTCCCAAGTATTTCAACTACTTTAGCCAATTGACGGAACCGCGCTTCATGGTCATCACTGGTTACCTGACTAAGCACCTTACGCAAATGCTGTTCAAACTCATTAACATGCGGGAATTTCTCTCTCTTTGAACCTAGCTTTAAGTGTGTCCCTGATCGAAACTCGGTACGCTTGAGGACCCGGTTAATGATATCAATCCGCTCAAGGATATCTTCCCGTTCAGATTCAAGCTTAGTTTTAATCCGCGCTAGCGACTGCGTTGCATGCTTATTCAAACGTTCAATAAACTGTTCCACAAGGTTGGGAAGCCCTTCTTCTTCCAGTTGTCGTAAATGATTAAGATAATCAGGCAGGCTGCCAATATTACTTTGCCAATCAACCGTGAAGACTTGCCATTTATCGTTAGACCTGAATGAGACCATAATGCTGATGGCTGACCTTTCCGCCCTATCTTTACTGTTTCGGCTAATATCTAACAAACGCTCCAAATCTTCTTCAACCTTGGACACTAATTCAGACATCTGGCTTAAATCGTTTGTACTAAGCACTCCAACCCGAAGAGCAAGTAATTGTCTGGCTGAATCAGGTAATCCTTTTGATGCTTTTGCCTGCGCTTTGCTCCATTCCTCTTTTGCATTTTTCAGCGTATTTTTAACGCCGCCAGAATCAGAATTGAGCTGATTTAATACCGATTGGATTTGAACTAACTGCTCTTTAGCCGATTCCCAACGCTCTCTGGCCTTATCAAGATCACCACCTGACTGCTCCAATACCTTAAGGTCAGCCTGCAAATCCGAAAGCTTTTCGTGCCAATAAGGGGCGTTAATATCATCCCAACAATAACTTTGGATCTTCTCCCAAAGTATTTTACGATCAGAAACAGTATTCAAATCTTGACGGGCCTGACTCACCTTTTTTTCGGTTTCCGCCAATTGCAGAGTTAACTCTTTTTTATCGTTATTAAGAATAGCTAAACGTGATTTGTTTGAAAAACCCAAACACCAGCGTCTTCTGTCATCTATTCGGTGTTGATCTTTTTTCTCAAAGCGCCCCTTATCCATGTGCATTAACCCCTGTTGTGTCATCGAAAACGGGGTCTTATCCAATTCTTCCGTATTCGAGACACATTGCAGGTCAAATCGCTGCAAATAATGCTTGAGCCACTCTTGATAAGGGTGAGTACGCCATACCAGTTTCTTTAAATAGCCATTAGGCTTAAACTCCGCCGAATGACCCCGGTTAATCGCAGAATCATTCACAACTTGAACACGGACATGTAAACCTGTATGCCGGACGTTTAACCAACGAGTCACCATCGAATAACAATGATGTGGCACAGCAAGTGTTGTTCGCAACCCGCCTAACGCCCTCTCTATCGCGCCTTGCCAGATTTTTTCACGATCTTCGACGTCGATAAGCTCACCAATAAATACGCATTGGTCTTTACTTAATTCTAAGGAATTAACCAGTTCATCCCTCAGTTGCTGATATTTCACATCGATATTGGAATCCGGCCTTGCCTCGATTTCCCGGATTTCCTGAGAGATATCATGGATATTGGCTTGTAGCTCACTGAATTTAGCACTGATGGCGGCAAACTTGTCCTGATACTCTTCTTCGTCTCGTTGAATACTGGCAAGTCTGGCTGATGCCGCGGATTGATTTTTAAGAAATACCGCCTCCTCCAATACAGAAGGCAGAGACAGCTCATTAACATGAGTTTGATATTGCGATGAATTCCTAACCACCCGATTCAACTGAGTTTGGGTATGACCAATTTCCTTTCGAAGCGACTCTATTTTATCCCCACCAAACTGAAGGTATTCCTCATGCCTTCTCTCAACCAACTTATCCGCATCTGTTTTCTGCTCTTCAACTTGCTTAATTTCGAGGAGTAGCGCTTCAAGTTCAGACTCAATATCGGCAATTTTTTCGCTCCACAGTTGCGCGAAGACTTCCCCAAAGTAAACCGGGAGACTATTTTTTTCAGCCGTTAATTCTTCAAATTCTCTCGTCGTTTTTTCGATAATTGAGCTAAGTTCAGGTAACTTAGACAAGTGCATTTTTTGCGCTCTTGCATCCACTAATTGACTATGAATTGCTACCAGATCAGCAAACTCTTCCACGACCTTTTTAGCATCATCTTTAACTGCGCTCGGCTCAAGTACCAACTCACGAATCAACCCAGTTAAATCATCAATTTTTTTTAGACCTAACGCCCGCGACAACAGTGCAGGCGCATTCTTATTGTCCATATACAAAAGCTTTCGGTATAACTCCTGATAATCAGAAAAATTATCATCACAGCACGTAATCGCCGGGTCATCACGAAGCCATTGCTTGAATGCCCGAGCATTACCATCCCCAAAAGCATTGAGCATTTCCTTAAGCGTCAGGTCTCTTTTGGCAACAACATAAACTCGCGTCACATCCGCCAGCACATTCGTCGATTTAGTAATCCAGAAAAGTGCCGCAAGCGTGATTTTTGAACCATCATCACCCTGATATAAAGCTCTAAGCCCGGTCACTACGCCAAACTCACGCTTACTTCTGACCCTCGTCCCCGCTCCGTCATGGGCTGATCCAAAACTTCCCCGCATATAGGAAAGTAAAGTCCGGTCAGAACGATCACCCTGAGCCGCAGCCACATTAAAAGTTGCCTTTCCGGCAGGAAGCAGCAAAGCCATAAGGCCATCAATAAACGTCGATTTACCGGCGCCATTATCTCCAGTGACCAATGTTCCCATAGGATCGATCAACGCGGTATGCAAGCCATTAAATGACCCCCAGTTATAAACTGAGAGTTCAGCTAATCTGATTTGACCAACGTGAAATAACGAATTAGCCGAAAGAGTTTGATCAGTCATTTTCATCTCCTGTCTCTTTCCCTTCATCTTGATAATCAACAGCGTCGCCGCCATTTTTATTTAGCTCAATACCCTTCTCTCTCGCCATGTTCAGGTATTCATTAAGCATGCTCTCGAGAAATTCAGCGCTGACTACATAGCGGATCACCGGCGTAATCTCGAAGCGATCTTCGCTTCCCCGGACCGAACTCAATATTTTTTTCGTCACCATTTTATCAAGAGCGCCCTTGAGTTTTCTCCGGTCAGATTTAGTACTGTTTGTCAGCGGTAAAAACGGTGTCAGATGGGATTCTATACGTTCAATATCAATGATAATCCTTTGTTCTCCCGATGTTTCCCGGTCTTGATAGTGTTTACGCAGCACTAACAGCAACAATGTATCGTATAAAGAGAGCGTCCTTCGGCTAATCAGAGAGACAACCTCGTCATCATCTATACCCAATGATTCAGTATCTTCCTCATTTTGAAAGCCCGCGATAAAAGCAACACCTGCTTTTTCATCCAAGACTAACTTCAAATAAACTTCTGATAGATGTTTGCGTACAGCACATTGGTATCGACAAAGTAATTCAAATAATTTAGCTTTCTGCGAAGACAAAATAACGCCCTGACGCAACAAGCTAACCAGCACCCGGCGTGCATCAGGCGGCATATCACTGTTTGAGTTCTCAGCCTGCTCACTGACTAATACATCATCAACGTTACAGGATGGGCTTTGATTAACAACCGAAAGAGCAACATCAGATTCAACACTGGCTGTATCTGTAAGCGGGTTATACTCTGATTGCGTATGGTGTTTTATCAACTGATCGAAGAACCCTGTTTTCTGTTCTTCTTGAGGATCAGAATTAGACTTCCCAAGGGTAGCGAGGATGCCATTATCTTTATTCAACTTTTTACCTTTGTGCATTTCAACCCTCACTATATAAATCTACAGCCACTTTCTCTTCACCATTTAAAGAACTAATTCATCCAAACTGTCAGGAAACAGGTCGGCACTCAACAGAAAAGTAGGTATAGACGCCCGCAAGCGAACTCCCCGTTTATCGCTGATTTCAATTGATTCTTTTCCTTCCAATAATGCAGCCCCGACAGATTTCGCCACCCGCAAATAGGCAACTAACTCCTCCAACCCTGAATTAAGTGGGTGATAATTTGCAACAGATGCAATCGTCATTGGGCCAAACTCTTTTAACGTTGCTAATGTTCTCTCAGCGATTAATCGAATTTGAACAACATCAAGACAATCCAGCATCTGCATACTCGGTTCTCGAGAGTTGATCTGTTCTTCAGCACCTGAAGTATCTAGTTTTTCATCAGGTGATTTAAGGAGCATGCTTTCAGGAGAGCTAATACTTGCCGCGCCAACGGGCAGTGACAGAGTTGTCGCCGTTTGCAAGTCATAACCTGAGTTCCTCAATTCAACGGCGAGTCGTTCCAATTGACCAAGCAATCTATCAACAGCACGATTTTCTTGCGCAGTGCCACTCTCTATATAAGCACGCAAACTCTCTTCCGTTCTTCGCCTGATTTGAAAAACTCTGTCACTCTCGCGGCTCAGTTCCCTCATGAGCTGATTTAAGAACTGTCGTTGCTGGGTAGTCAAATGTTCTGCTGCGGGACGATTTAAAATGCTTCGAAGTTGATCCCGCAGTTCCATTGTTCTATTCTGATCGCATAACAAATCAAAGAAACTTTCAAACGCACTACCCGCATCCGTTTTCGCCAATAGCGCTTCTTTTTCTAAAACAGAGAGAAGAACATCCCCTCTGGTGGAATCTCCTTCAATAATTTGAATGCGAATTTCCTGATCCAGTTGACGAATTTCATCTTCAACACGACGAAAATCACCCGTTAAAACAGAGGCCAACTGGTAGATCTCACGAATTCTCTCCCGCTGCTCAAGCTCGGTCAGTTCAAGCACCACGCCAGCTCTCAGAGCATCAATCTCTCTTTGGATTTCAGCTTTTCTATATTCCAAAAGCGTGACACGTTCATCGACATTCGGACTAATCGCTACTGCAAAGTCCCTGACCGCTTCTTGAACAATTCTAAGGTGAGATGCGGTGGTTCCTGTACTGCGTTCATCAAGCCCCTGACTAAAACGAAGTGCAACTTCACTGGCATCCGTTTTGGTTAACATGTCGTCCATCTCACGCAACCAGCCTTCCCGAATCCATTTATTAAGATACGTACCCGCTCCCGTTTCAGTTTCCCAAAGACCAAGTTCACGACAGCGTACCAGTTCTGCATCAAGTGACACGCGGGCACGACTAAAAGGGACTTCACTCTCCTCAGAAAACAACTCCCCCAGAAACGCCAAAATTAAAGGGGAATTATCAGCTCTTAACAGTTTCCAGGCGGCACTTTCCTGAAATAGACGGCGATACTTTGCCTGTAACCCTTGGAAATTCAACTCGCCTCCCTCTGTGTGGTAACAAGTAAAAAGCTACCACCAAGAATTTTGTATAATTTACAATCGAATAAAACTATATCATCACATTTTTTTATTATGTCAATACAATTTACTGACTTATATAACTATCAAGTACTGTGACCAATGGAAGAATTAAGCTTATAGGGCCACCCATTTTGTGAAGAAAACAGCAAGAGGATGATGGAAAACAAAAACTGCCAGCGCAGGCAGATAATAAGGAGATAAACAATGCCTCAATTATCATCAGCAAGAAAAGCGGTAAGAGTACCTTTTCAAGGTAAAAATGGGCGGTCTGGACAAACCGCCCCGATGTAAACAATGGAAAATTCCTGCGCGTTACTTCCTGCGGACAGGCAAACCAATACCGCGAACACTATCCTGCGGTAGAACCAGCACCGCTACTGACCAAGCCGGCAGCGTGACCGAACCATCTTTTGCTATTCTGATACCCGCCGCCAACGAAGCTCTACCTAGCTCGCTCTGAATATCATTCAACTTCAACTCTCTGACGTTAAGATCTCTTACTGTGGCAGGATGTGGAGCCGCATTAATCATCACCACCAAGCCGTCAAATCGCGAATCACGGTCATCACCAGTAGTATTACCGTCATCTATGGTCATCACCAGCAACCCAAGCTGCTGATACGGCCCAACGTTACGGAAATCAACACGTTGTTTAACCGATGCGCCATCACCAAGCGTCATCAGTGGTGAAAATTGGCGCAAACGCAACAATTCCTGATAAAAAGCCGTCATCTGTAATAATTCAGTCCGGCCCGGTTTATCTACCATATTTTTCACTTTTTCAATCAATGCATAATTTTCGCCATCAACACGCTGATCCGGCATACCAACATCATAGTTATTATCCTGGTAGGTGTAGCTAACACGGTTAAACCAATCGCCGGAATTATAGGAATCGCGGGTAAAAGATTTTGAACGCAGTAGCTCCGATCCATGTTGAGCAAAAGCCAGCCCCTGCCCAAGGAATGTCGTGGCGAGAGATATTGCCTGCATACGAACTCGTGTCGCCAAATCTGCCTCACGCGCCGCTTTGTAGCTGATTATGTCCCACAACGTTTGGTTATCGTGCTTAGAGACATAATTAATCACCTCAATTGGATCAGCGGCATAACCGGCTATAGCGCCTTTGTAGTTAATGTCTCTACCCGTTTTCACTGCCCCATCTTTATCGATCATCACAAAATCAGCCAAATTACCCGCCATACCGAGACGTACCAAATCCGCCAGATGACGCGCCTCATTAGCATCGAACCACGCCATTTCGTTAAGTAACGTTCCAGCGCCGTTGCCTACCCCCTGATTAATGCGAATGCTATCAGCGGAATCAAACGGCCCGCCACCCTGTACCGCATCTCGTAGCCGATCAGAGAAAGTACCCACCCCAGTACCCTTAAGATTAATCTGTGAAGCGATTTCGAAACGGTCTTCCTGCCCTGAGTTCCAACCTTCACCAAAAAAATAGACCGATGGGTTAATCGCGCGTACTTTTGCCAGCGCCGATAAAATCTGAGCCTTCGGATGGTAGCCCATTAAGTCAAATCGAAATGCGTCGATTTTATAGTCCTTAACCCAAGTCACCAATGAGTCTTCAATGAGCTTAGCAAACATACGGTGTTCTGGCGCTGTATCGTGACAACAAGTGTTGGATTCAACATTACCACTGATTTCATTCAGGCGATGATAATACCAAGGGACTATCTTATCCAACACGGAAGATCTGTCTGTTGGACCCGCCGCATTGGTGTGGTTGTACGCTACATCCATGACTACATTCATCCCCAATTGTTGCTTGATGGCCTGAATCATGGCGCGAAACTCTTTTATACGTACCGAACCTTCCGCATCAGTGGCATAAGAGCCTTCCGGTACCGAGTAATGAAACGGATCATAGCCCCAGTTGTAGGAGTCGGTTTCTGCAATCATTGCATTTAACTCTTGTACCTGCGGGTTATTGGCACTGTCACCACGCTGCAACTCCTGCAATACTTCACCCACGGTCTGTGAAATATTGCAATAATCAGCGAAACGGCTGCTCCTCACCTTTGGGTTGACTTGGTACAAACGACTGAATGGATGGTTGAGATCGGCTACTTGGTTGCTAAATTCATTAATGGAAGCCACATCGAATACCGGCAATAACTCCATATGAGTCACCCCTGCCTGACTCAATGCCTTAAGGTGTTTGAACATATCGCTGTTGTCAGCAGTGAGAGCCAGATACTTACCACGCCAGGTTTCTGGCACTGTGCTATCTGCAACGGAGAGATCACGGACATGAGCTTCATAGATGGTCATACGCGCAATATCCGCTAGTGTATTTTGCGAATGCGGCATAAAAACGCTATCCCAGTCTTGTGGTTTTAGCGCTTCGTCATCCAAATTGATGACTTGGCTGTATTCCGAATTGGTGGACAAACTGTGGGAATAAGGATCGGTAACCTCGTAGTGCTCTACATTACGGGAATATGGATGGTATACCGTTAAAGCATAGCGGTAGTAAGCACCAACCAGCTCTTGATCACCTTGCCATGACCAGGAGCCACTAGCAGGATCACGGTTCATGGCATGATTGGCGATGACTTGTTTATCTGCATCGTAGATAACCAACCCAACATGTTGAGCAGTAGGCGCCCACAAGCGGAAAGTAACACCTACATCGTTGATTAGCGCACCATATTCTAGTGTGTCAGCAGTGTTAGCGAAGCGATCATCCAACACACCAGCCGTTTGTACTTGAGTAGCCGATAATAGCAACCCCGCCTCATTGGTCGCCAACGCCACCAGATCACCGGTAAGTAACGTATCGACATCCGTATCCGCAGGCAAACGAAATGCGGTTAATTTCCTCAAGTGCGGAAATCTATCAGCCGTTTTCTGGCTCAAGGTGGTCGGTGTTAATGTCAGATAGCTATCGATGAAATTTCCTTCATCATTAGCTTCTACTTTGCCATTCCGGTTGTAATATAAGCGGACATGGGGTTTATCCGCTCCGCCCGACCACAACAAAGTCCGGTTGTCGACCCAGTGTGCCGAAGCCTGAGAAACGCCAAACACAGAATTAAAGGCTGCCGCACGACTGCTATAGATTTGATGACTGCCCGGTATCACAGAGACGGTACGGTTCTTGAAATCAGAGAAGGAGATTTTTAGGTCACTGTCGATCAATTTATTGTTGCTACCATCACGCACGATAAAATTGATACAGCCCTCGTTCTTATTTAACGGCACCACCCAGTAAGGCCCATAACTATCACTTCCAGCGGGAGTTGCACTGATATCGTCCCAGCTTAATGAAGGGGAAGCCAAGGCATCACAATTTTTATCGTTCCACAAGTAGAGGGTGTTAGTACTGTAATCACGGTTTGTTGTTGGACTTTGACTTAATTTAGCAATGTCCACCAAGTGGATCACTGCCTGAAAATTGCCGGCAACAGCAGCTTCACTGGGTACTTTATTAGGGATATGCGCCATCGGTTCCTCCGGGGATTCGGGTAAAGAACTATTGTTATCACAGCTTGCCAGTAGTAAAACAAATGTACTGCTTAATAGGGCCAGGTAAGCCCTTTTCCAGAAGGGAACTACCATAATCAGACCTTTTTAATAGAAATAAATCGTCGCCGATATTATTGTTAATAAAATAGGAATGAAATATTAAATAATGTCTCAGATGAGTCAGCATCCTCCTAGTTTTGATACTAAGAGGGAGGAGGAGTTAGGAGGAGATACCTTTTCGTGATATTGCGCACAATAATAATGTAATGATCTTTTATTACATAAACCTAGTGTGAGCTTATTTATATTATTCCATTAGATACAGATTAAAATGATGTCAAATACAGTCATTGTCATTTTTATATATTTTCACAAACTTTATTATTTCTGCAAAAAAGCATTTTTTGTGATGCAGGATTATTAAGTAATTCCTTTCCTCCTAATCCTGCGTTTTTTCTTGCATTAGATATAAGTGTAACTTGTTACAGGACCTGCACCTGTGTAAAAACGTAAAGCTTGATCATTTCGACCAAAACAATAGCCTAAAATAAGATTATAATCGGGAGAATTAATAAATTCTTTCATATCCTGATATGTAGAATTTCTAATATCTTTAATATGCACCTGTTTACTTACATTATAATTACCTTTTCTATCATCTCTGTCTTCATTAAAAAATGATATTTCATGCAAATCTGTCCTTCTACGTCCATTTATATTTGCATCCCAATTAAAGCCAAGCTCATCTAATTAGATAAAATTTCCCAAATAGCCTATTCACTTTAATTCGTAACGTTATTATAAAACAAACAACAGAGCCAATTATATACACTTTAACTAAGAATATATTTAAATAAACCTGAGGATAAAGGTGATATATCAACCATAAACAAAATCAATGAGAGGCAATAACTTCATTCCAGTTATTGCCTCTGTGCAAGAGTACGATTATGAAAGATACTAAACCTAAATTCCACATTCCTAAAATCAATACAACGAATATTGTCATCATGAGTAGAAATAGAGATTTAATTCATTATCGTTACCCCTGCAAATTTCATAAATCGTTATGGTTAAGATAAATCTGATGAAATTTTTTGAATTGCATCAAGAGCACATTGTTGGTCTAAAGAACCACTCGGTGCGCCACCAATACCAATTGCACCAATTACTTCATCACCAGATTTAACCGGAACACCACCACCAAGTAATAGGAAGCCTGGAATATCCCCTAAATATTGAGCACCAAGATTTGATTGCGCCGTTTTCATTACGTCCTCTGACGTTCTCTGGGTAGATAACGCGGTATAAGCTTTCATTTTGCTCGCCTCAACGGTATGCAATCCGGCTTTATCCATACGCTGAACCGCTTTCAAAACCCCACTTTTATCAATAACAGAAACCGCTACGTTATAATTATTCGATTTACAGGACTGAATTGCCTCAGAAGCTAATTTATTTGCTACCTCAAGGGTAATATTACGTTCAGTAATTAGTGATGAAGCAAAAGCCGTTTGAGCGAATAAACCTGCTGCCAGTACAGTATAGAAAAGAGAATGTTTCATAGGTAAACCTCATTAAGTTTAAGTTGATGAATTATCCTGTTCTAACTTAATGAGGTTTATCAGCTATAGCTATTCGGCCAATTACTTATTCGACTCAGTAGAAATACTTAGTCATGAGATAATGACTTAAATAATTCATACTCTTTGACTAACTGCGGTAAAGAATGTATATCCAACTTATGAAATATATTGGCACGATGAACCTCAATAGTACGTGGTGATAACGATAACTGTTGAGCAATTTGTTTACTGGTTTTACCTTCTAAAATAATTTTCATCACTTCCCTTTCACGTTCAGACAACTGGCTGAATTTCGTTTTTAATTGTTCATATATCTGACGTTGCTTAAATACTTTCTGATGAAATAATAATGCACTTGAAACTGTTTCAATTAATAAATCTGCATCAATAGGTTTGGTTAAAAACTCAAAAGCGCCATTCTTAAAAGCACGACGACAAATATCAATATTTCCGTGTCCGGTCATGATAATGACCGGTAATGTACTATTGAGTTTCAATAGATCCGCCTGCAATGCCAATCCAGGTTTTCCCGGCATACGAATATCCAATAAAATACATCCCTGAAGCGCTGTAATATTCTTGCTGCCAATTTCATCAAGAAATTCTTGCGCACCTGGAAATGAAATTACCTGCCAATTCATTGTTTCTAATAACATAGATAATGAGTCACGGATCGCTTCGTCATCATCAATGAGATAAATCACTGCCGCCATTATTTCTCCTTACCTTTATTAGTTGGTAGCAAAATAATAAAACGCGCTCCTCCCGTTTCACAATTTTCAGCATTGATATCACCACCAAGTTTATGAATTAATGTTTCCGTTAACGTCATTCCCAATCCCATACCTTGTTGGCGTGTTGTGAAGAATGGAATAAACACGTTCTTTAAAGCTTCATCACTTAATCCAGGACCACCATCTGTTATGGTGATTCTTATCATTTCATTAATATAAGCGATATCGATGCAGATCCAATTTTGATATTCTGACTGGCCTTGCTCTTGCTGTGCCTGAATGGCATTGCTGATTAAATTATGGAATATTTGCTCAATCCATAACGGCTCGGCAGATATCATCGGCAGCTCATCACAAATATGCTTTATTATCTTGATCTTACCAACCTTTATTTCATTTTCGAGCAATATCTCAACTCGACCTAATATCGATTGAATATTTATAGATTGAAAAATAATACTACCGGCCGTCAGTTTTTGGCGGTATTGCGTTAATAAATTTGCGATGCGTTGAGTTTGCAAAATTGATGAATCCAGTATCGGCGTCACTTTATCATATTGCTGCTTTTTCATTAACCGCAATGCAGTTTGGTTATAACTCATAATCGCTGTCAAAGGCTGATTTAATTCATGAACAACACCCGTTGCCACTTCATCCATTGTATTTAAGCGGGTAAATTCAAAGAAACGTGCTCGTAAATCAGAAATTTTCCTCAATCTTTTATTCTTCTGAATTAAAAAGATAAAACAGATAATCACTGCCCATAAAAAACTCAGACAAGCAATATAGCCCCACGGAAGTTTAGACCATTGTTGGTCGTTACCCACTTTAAGCACAAAAGGCTGAAAGCGATTGGTTAACTTCTTCTCCCAGTTCCAAAAATAGTGATCTTTCTCCAGCCCATAGGTAATCAATGGGCGATTATTCCAATCCAGTTGTACCATCCGAAATTGTGATAATAATGATAGATCTTTCATCAGAATATTGAGATCTATCAATAACCGGATGCTATCATGTTTACTATTAAGCCAATATCTTCCTTTTCCCTCTTCACTGATTATAGGGAAGATTAATACATTCATTGGCATCTCTTGTAATCCGACGATTTGCGGAAAGTTTTCCTGTAGTTGATCTAATTCGATATTAGTATCCGTTAGCGATACAATAGCGTCATGTTGTGCCAGCTTTTCACTCAGCTCGCGATAAAGAATATTAAATGAAACTGTTTGTTGTTGATAATTCTGATTTAGTGAATGATTAATCATTCCCCAAACAGTCAAACTTGTTAACATAATCCACGCCAAAAAATGCCACATATAATTACCTGAAAAGATATCTTTCATGACGTTAAAACACAGTCAGAATATATAAAGGAAACAGCTTATTAGAGTAAATAAATTCAGAATGGGTAAATTTTAGAGAAAATTTGGCGTTGAGCAGCATATTAAAATTCATTATAGCGTAATTATTTCATCACAACATTTCTTAAAATAAATAGTTAGCTATGGTAAATGAAATTCCAGCACGAGCTTATTCTGTTTAAACACGTTTCAGTTCCTAATCAAATTATTTCGACAAATAGACCTCAGTTAAGGGTTTACAGTAACCCTGTCAAGGCTTTTAATATCACGTCAAATTTACTGAACAATTTAAGGTGATCTCCTAATGAATCGGTTCGGTGAAAGTGTTTTCTTTCCCTTGAACATGACACCAGAATCTATAAAAATAGTGATATTTATCAAATGATTGAGATAACATCCTACCATTATTCTATATTTGACCAGAAAAAACGCTTTACAATCGATAGTGATAATTATTATCATTCGTATCGCTTTCAGATGAACCGTCTTCAGGGTACAGATGAAAGCACGACATTGCTCACATTGCTTCCAGTGTTTACTTTAGCCAGCCGGGTGCTGGCTTTTTTTTATTAATTAATCCAATCGCCAATCATTCAAAATATTTGAAAATTTAAGTCAGCTTTTTAAGCTTTAATGCTAGCTCTTCTCAATTAGACTGTAAAAACTATTGAGGAGATTTGAATATGATCCATTTACGTAAAGCATCAGATCGCGGCCATGCCGATCATGGCTGGTTAACTAGCTGGCATACCTTCTCATTTGCCAACTACTACGACGCCAATTTTATGAGTTTCTCAGCTCTGAGAGTGATTAATGAAGATTCCATCCAAGCAGGTCAAGGTTTTGGTACCCATCCGCATAAGGATATGGAAATACTGACCTATGTTCTTTCCGGCACCGTTGAACATCAGGATAGTATAGGAAATAAAGAACGGGTACCTGCCGGTGAATTCCAAATTATGAGCGCAGGTACCGGTATTCGTCATTCAGAATACAACCCGGACAGAGAGCGCCAATTGCATCTATATCAAATCTGGATTAGCCCAGATAAAACAGGCTTAACACCACGTTATGAACAACGTCGTTTTGATGATGTACAAGGTCGCCAATTGGTGCTCTCGCCTGATGCCCGGGATGGTTCACTGAAAGTATTTCAGGATATGACTTTATGGCGTTGGGTACTTAAGGATCACGAAACCGCCGAATATGTTGCAGAAAGAGGTCGTTATATTTGGATACAAGTCATTCATGGCGAAGTGACGGTTAATGGTATCAAAGCCACCACCAGCGATGGTCTGGCTATCCGGGATGAAATCAATCTTCAACTTAACAGCAGCAACGATTGTGAAATATTGTTGTTTGACCTTCCTCCGGCATAAATATCAAATAAGCCTCACCCTAACGGATGAGGCTAAAAAATTCACAATTACAGTTTAGGACCCGCTTTCATTAAAGCTTCCCCCGCCGGGGTATCGGTATATTTATCAAAGTTGTCGACAAAACGATGAGCCAAATCTTTCGCCTTCTCTTCCCACTGAGATTTATCTGCATAAGTCTTACGTGGATCAAGAATATCGGTATCAACACCCGGTAATGCTGTCGGAACCGCCAGATCAAAAATAGGTAATGTAATGGTATCAACTTCCTCAATATCACCATTTAGGATGGCATCAATGATCCCACGGGTATCCTTAATCGAGATCCGTTTACCCGTACCATTCCAGCCCGTATTCACCAGATAAGCCTTAGCGCCTGCCGCCTGCATACGTTTTACCAATACTTCCGCATATTGGGTTGGATGCAAAGTCAGGAATGCGGCACCAAAACATGCAGAGAATGTGGGTGTCGGTTCAGTCACACCACGTTCGGTACCTGCCAATTTTGCCGTAAAACCAGATAGGAAGTGATATTGAGTCTGTTCAGGTGTCAAGCGAGATACTGGAGGCAACACACCAAATGCGTCCGCAGTCAGGAAAATGACCTTAGTTGCATGGCTCGCTTTGGAAACCGGCTTAACAATGTTTTCAATATGGTGGATAGGATAAGAAACACGGGTGTTTTCCGTTTTTGAACCATCATTGAAATCAACCGTGCCATCTGTCAGTACAGTAACATTTTCCAGCAACGCATCACGTTTAATCGCATTGTAGATATCAGGTTCCGCCTCTTTGGACAGATTGATGGTTTTCGCGTAACAACCCCCTTCAAAGTTGAACACACCGTCATCATCCCAACCGTGCTCATCATCACCAATCAGCTTACGTTTTGGATCAGTAGAAAGTGTGGTTTTACCTGTACCGGACAAGCCAAAGAAGACCGCAACGTCCCCTTTCTCACCCACGTTGGCAGAACAGTGCATTGAAGCAATACCTTTCAGTGGCAACAGGTAGTTCATTATAGAGAACATCCCTTTCTTCATTTCGCCGCCGTACCAGGTACCGCCAATAAGCTGCATACGCTCTGTCAGGTTGAACGCAACAAAGTTTTCAGAGTTCAAACCCTGCTCTTGCCATTGCGGGTTGGTGCATTTTGCACCGTTCATTACAATAAAATCTGGTTTGAACTCAGCTAACTCTTCATCTGACGGACGGATAAACATGTTTTTAACAAAGTGGGCCTGCCACGCAACTTCTGTAATAAAGCGGACTTTCAATCGTGTATCTGCATTAGCACCACAGAAAGCATCAACCACAAACAAACGTTTGCCTGAAAGCTGTTTAGTTACCAAGCCTTTCAGATGTGTCCATGTTTCCTGCTGTAATGGCTTGTTATCATTTTTACCTTTTCCCTGGTCGGCCCACCATACGGTGTCACAGGTGACATCATCACGAACAATATACTTATCTTTGGGTGAACGACCCGTGAAGATCCCCGTATCGACAGCCACAGCCCCCAGGTTGGTCAGAGTGCCACTCTCGCAGCCTTTGAGTGAAGGTTTAGTTTCTTCTGAAAATAACAACTCATAGCTTGGATTATAAATAATTTCGTTAACATCATGAATTCCGTAGCCCGCGAGTTCCTGCGGGGTAATGCCTTTAACACTCATGTCATTGCTCCTGGTGGGTAGTCACGCTTTTTCTGTGAGCAATAATAAATAGTTATGATTAATTAACAGCGATAGTTATCAAAAAATTGAAAACCCACTATTTTTTTAAGTTTGATCTTGGGCCAAAGGCACGAAAATAGTTCTGAGTATTATGGATAATTGATAGAAAGGCGCGGAGCCGCGCCTTAAAAGGTGAAAAAGTTTGTTTAGATCGAATATCAATGGAGTTGGTTCTTTTTTTCCGTCCTGATTGCAGCAAGATCATCAGCATCAAAAATATAGTGCGTGCCGCAATACTCACACGCCATATCAATGTTGCCATCTTTCTGCAAAAGATGATTAACATCCTCATCGGAAAGTGTGACTAATGTGTCAGCACAACGTTGGCGAGAACAAGTACAACGGAATTCGACCGCTTGCGGTTCATATAATATGACATCTTCCTCATGATAAAGGCGGTGCAAGATTTCCTTAACTTCCAATGAATATAACTCTTCACCTTTAATGGTTGCAGTAAGTTGCACCAGATGATCAAAAGTTTCTGCACTCCCCTGTTCCGCCGCTGGCAGCATCTGTAATAACATACCACCAGCAGCAACTCTTCCACTCTGAATACCAGTACGGATAAATAGGCGAGTCGGTAGCTGTTCAGACTGTCTGAAATAATCATCAAGGCAATCCGCCAGTGTTTCACCTTCCAGCGCAACCACACCCTGATAACGCTCACCATGAGTTGGCGTAATGGTAATAACCATATAGCCTGTACCAACCATCTGTTTCAAACTGCTATTTTCAGTCACTAATCCATCAATACGAGCGACACCTCGCATTTGTTGCTGATGATTACCATTAATCACTGCCAATTTGACCGGACCATCCCCCTGAATTTGAACCGTAATATCGCCATCAAATTTCAGGGTTGCAGTTAATAGACTGGTTGCTACCAACAGTTCTCCCAATAATTGCTGTACCGGCTGCGGGTAATCATGATTTTCCAAAATATGCTGGTAAGTTTCACTGGCTAAAACCAGCTCACCACGTACAGAATAATTCTCAAATAAAAAGCGGTGCAATCGGTCTTGTTTAAACATAACTATCTCTCATTCAAGCAGGTTATTCCTGCCCACTTAATTTGGTGTTCTTAAACTTAATCAGCGTGCGTCTTTCTTTTTTATCCGGTCGGCGATCAGGATGAGGCATAGTTAATGCATTCATTTTTCGAGCAATTGCCATTTTTTCCCGGTTAGCAATACTCGCTTCCGTCTCCTGGTAAAGTTGCTGCGCCTCCGGCGCACTACGTCGATGATTGCTTAGGGCGAGAACTTCAACTATACGTTCATCATTACCTTGACGCAGTTTAATTTCAGCCCCTGATTCAACCAATTTACTCGGTTTACTTCTTTGACCATTATAGTGAACTTTACCACCGTCTATCATTTCTCGTGCAATAGCCCGTGTTTTATAAAAACGGGCCGCCCACAGCCATTTATCCAGACGGACAGCTTGATCGGAGTCTGAATTACCCTTCATTTTTCCTCTTACCATCAGCTTTGGCAAATAAAGCAAAGCCTAACATACCATTGTCGATTATCGCCAACGCGTAGGCGGAAAAAGTGTATTAAAACAGTTATCGTAATATTGACTGATTTTGTTTAGACGTTGTTTATTCTGCCGATTTTTCTTAACAACCAGCACAAAGTTAATGATTAAGGTCGTAAAAAGAGTCAAGAATAAAACAGTAGTACCAATACAACGAGCAAGCGTCATGGAATCCAGTTCATTATGCAACACAATCCGGCGAGTTCCATGACTGTCTACAGACAATTCCGTGATAATTCCCGTTGTCTCAAAGGGTGTTTGCAATACCATATCCGATAACCGCTGTAATTCTCGCCATTGTTCCAACGCACTATGGTCATAAGAGATGATGGCCGGCGTTATATATTCAACCAGTTGTTTGCCTTCATCACTGATAAGCAGAACACCACCAGGAGAAGGGCTATTAAGCAACATTGCGACTTTATCTATTTCCCGGTAGATAAATGATGATGTAGTCGCATCAACCAATTTCCCCAAAGCTTCAGCGCCAGCCGGACGCAATAAAACATGAGCGCCATCCAATTTGCCACTTTCCGCATTCTTTAACAAAGTTAGCCAATCATTAGCATTACCCAAGTTAACCAAAGCATTTTTCAATCGTAAACAGTCGGTTTCTTTTTCACATAATTCTTTAGTTTTCAATATAATATCAGGGAAATTATCCAATAAGATCATACCAGATTTGAAAATCTCCTGAGCAAGATCTGGATTTATTACATCGTCATTTTCCTGTAAACGTAATTGCTTATTAACAGTTGCAATCAGTTTAGCGGCATTTTCTATAATTTCTGATTCTGGTATTGGCAGTGGATTAACTCTATTCCAATATATCCCCGAACAATCGAATGGAGAAAAATAGGTGTCTCCTTTACCATTCATATTGTTTGGCGGCATATAACACATACCAACCCCTTTTGCTTTCAGGATATCCCCAACTCGCAATTCCATCCTTTCCATCATACTAGCGTCAGTGACAACTTTTGTGCTGCTGCCACGCAACCAGGCAAAACTGAGTTTCATCGGTACACTAACCGGCTGATAAAAATAGAGTAGTAACATAATCAGCAAACTGCTAACGATCATCATGAGATTTTTCCCATAACGACGGTAAGGGTAATTTTTTTCTTCCTCATGCAAAGAGAGATAATGCCCTTGCCTGACTACCTGGCCGTTAGTGTAAATATCAATATTGGTTTTTTGATCAAGATAGTGAGCAACATAAGGCTCCCAATGAGGAGGATAAATCAAATCAATTCCACCAAGTGAAATATTACTCATTTGCCCTTGTTCAAATTCGCCAAATAATCCCCATCGTTTTGGTATACCGGTAAAACAGTGAATATCCTGGCGCCTGCATATTGAGAGTGGACAAAATAGCGGCCAAAAACTGACAACGACTAAGCTGCCTGCAATCAACATCAGCCACGGCAAAAGCAGTGTTGGTGAAAGTAATGCAAGAAACCAAATGAAAAATCCGAAACACAAAAATCCCCCCTCCCAAATCCCCGATGAGTGATTTAACTGGTACTCTTCCAATGTCTCTTTACGGATATTTTGTAACTTTACGCTGGTTTCACCATTTTTCTGGATCGATGCCTGTTGATGAGATACCTCTGAAATTACCGGAGCAGAAGGAAAATCCTGTTGAAAATCTTTCAGAAAGTGACCATTAATCGAAATAACCAGTGGTATTGTCGCAGTGTGAACAACATCAATAATATTCTGTTGTTTAATAAAAGGCTCAAGGAAAAACGGTAAATGAACTTCTGCCATATCAATATAATAACGCCAGCTATGTAGTTCATCCGAGGCAACAGAAAACCGGGTAATGGAATGACAGATAGTATAAACCATATCATTTTTACCCATCAGAATTGGCCAACTTGTTTTATTAATACGGTCTGTTACAACTGGCGGCAACACTCGACTCAAATAACATTCAATAGCCTGATACTCATCAGCATTAAGTTTACGATAGGTTGGTGTAGCAACAGAAGGCAGATAACAGGCATTATCATGTAGCTTCCATTTGAAAATCAGAAAGGAAGCCATGACAATCAAGCTAATTATCAAGATAGCCAATATAACGACTGTTACGCTCATTTTATCCCCATACCCATGACAATCTTGCTATTGTTGTTTGCAAATTATCAACTACACGTTAAGTTTTGAATTAGGTTATTTCTATCTGTTTTTTTAATTTATTTTACAATGAGTTATATAATCACGCACTAAACTATATACAACATAGATCTATTTCCAAAGAGGATAAAGATAACAGTAACAACAATAACCAGCGATAATCACTATCATTTATCAAAATAATCGGCCATATTTAGTCAATTTATGGAGTGTACCTAATTTCATCATAAAATCTAAGGTTAATGAAATAATTCATGATGTAATAATGCACAGACACTCAACTCAACCAATACTAAACCATCAGGGGCAATTATGAATGACCTGAAAAACCCTAAAATCCTAAACATAGAGGACATTGCTCATTCACGTTTATTTCATATTCAGTCAGTTGATCTCGAATTCAGTAACGGTGTAAAACGCGTTTATGAACGAATGCGTCCGGTCAATCGGGAAGCTGTTCTGATAATCCCGGTCATTGGGGATGAATTGTTGCTTATTCGTGAGTATGCAGTCGGCATTGAGCAGTACGAATTGGGCTTTCCTAAAGGCGCGATCGACCCTGGGGAAAATATCTTCGAAGCCGCTAACCGTGAATTAAAAGAAGAAGTCAGCTTTGGTGCCAGAAAAATAGAACAATTAGCCAAACTTACTATGGCTCCAGCCTATTTTTCTCACAAAATGAATATTGTTATTGCTGAAAATCTCTATCCAGAAAGACTGGAAGGGGATGAACCTGAACCACTACCACAAATACGCTGGCCAATAGCAGATATGATGTCATTACTGGATCACGCTGATTTCAACGAAGCGCGTAATGTCTGCGCCCTATTTCTGGCACAAAAATATTTAAAACACCGTTGAAGTTCACAGGCACAACAGCGCTCCCGTTGTGCCTGTGTCTTATCCTCAGAATAATTCTTGGCTTTCACCATTCTCAATTAAAGTTGTGCCAACTTCTTGCACCGCACTCTCTGTAGGTTGAGTTCCGTCAATGAAGTATTCACTACGGGTATCCCCGCCTCCGCCAGCAAGTTTACCTGTCTTACGATCTATCACGACAGAAACAACCCCCGGAGGAGGTGTGACTTCTTTTTCAGGAACCCCCTCCAGTGCGATTTTCATAAAGTCATCCCAAATTGGCTGCGCACTCTTAGCGCCCGCTTCACCGCCACCGGCCGCGGTACGACCAAGGCTTCTGCGGTGGTCATCAAAACCAATCCAAACCGTGGTGACAATATCTGGCCCATAACCTGAGAACCAAGCATCTTTTGAACTGTTAGTTGTTCCAGTTTTGCCGCCGATATCACGACGTTTCAGATCGCGTGAGGCGCGCCACCCCGTACCTGACCAACCCGGCTCGCCAAAAATATTGCTATTCAAAGCATCATGGATCAAAAATGCCAACTGAGTACTGATAACATGAGGAGCATATTTTGGCGCATCTTCATGGCTATCAATTACCGGCGCTCTTTCCAATTCAGGTAACGGCAATATCTCTTGTTGTCTGACATGAGATTGAGCAACATTCTCAATTGAGTTTTCAGAAAGTTCGATTGAACGTACCGTATCCCCATAAATTACTGGAATATCACACTGCGGACATGCAATTTTAGGCTTAGCCTCAAATAGAATATCGCCATCTTCGTTTTCAATCTTAGTAATAAAGTAAGGATCAACTAGATAGCCGCCATTGGACATGACCGAATAGCCACGTACCATTTGCATTGGTGTAAATGATGGCGATCCCAAAGCCAGAGATTCTGTACGTACTATATTTTGTGCCGGGAAACCAAACCGTTGGAGGTAATCAGCAGCATAATCGACTCCCATTGCTCGCATTGCCCGAACCATCACGACATTCTTCGATTGCCCTAATCCCTGACGCAAACGGATTGGCCCAACATAAGTCGGTGGTGAGTTTTTCGGACGCCAGTCAGTACCGGCTCCAGCATCCCAACGACTAATGGGTAAGTCATTCAGCAATGAAGCCAATGTCAGCCCTTTATCCATCGCTGCGGTATAGAGAAATGGTTTGATATTGGAACCAATCTGACGTAACGACTGAGTGACACGGTTAAATTTACTCAAGTTGAAATCAAACCCACCGACTAGCGCCTTCACAGCACCATCATTTGGATCAATAGAGACCAAAGCCGCATTAACTTCCGGCACTTGTGCCAACCACCAAATATCCTTTACTTTCCGAACCCAAACCTGTTCACCAACCTGAACTACTTCATTCACACTACGAGGAACCGCCCCCTGTGCACTATCAGATCTGAACTTTCTGGCCCAACGGACACCCGCCATTGGCAATTCCGCACTACTGCCATCAGGCAACATCACTATCGCCTGATCACTACCCGCTCTGGTCACCACAGCCGGCATTAACGACCCATAATTTGCCAAGGTCTTAAGCTTCTTGACAATCTGTTCCCGATCCCAAGCAGGTTCGCCCACTTTCCACAAGATTTCCTGCGCTCCACGGTAGCCATGACGCACATCATAATCAATGAGGTTATTACGAACCGCATCCACAGCAGCCAACTGAAGTTTACGCGTAATCGTGGTGTAAACTTTATAACCGTCGGTGTAAGCATTCTCACCATAACGCTCAATCATCTCCTGACGCACCATCTCGGACAAATAGGGCGCGGAGAAAGCAATCTGGGGCGCATGGTAATTAGCGACCAACTTTTCACTTCTGGCTTGATTATATTGCTGCTGAGTAATATAGCCCTCATTGAGCATACGGCTCAGAACCACATTCCGGCGGTTAATCGCCCGACTGTACGAATAAAGCGGGTTAAATGTAGAAGGCGCCTTTGGCAAACCGGCAATCATGGCTATTTCACTCAATGTCAACTCTTTGACACTCTTACCAAAATAGACTTGAGCCGCCGCCCCGACACCATAAGCCCGGTAACCAAGGTAAATTTTATTGAGATAGAGTTCGAGGATCTCATCCTTATTCAGCAATTGCTCAATCCTGATGGCCAGAAAAACTTCCTTGATTTTACGCATCAACGTCTTCTCAGGAGTGAGAAAGAAATTTCTCGCCAGTTGCTGAGTAATGGTGCTTGCCCCTTGTGATGCATGGCCTGAACTCATTGCGACAGATGCTGCCCGGATGATCCCCACAGGGTCAACCCCGTGATGCTCATAAAAACGACTATCCTCCGTTGCAATGAACGCCTTCACCATAATGGGTGGAATTTCGGACAGCTCAAGAGGCATACGGCGTTTTTCACCATATTGGGCAATAAGCTCGCCATCCGCACTGAACACCTGCATTGGTGTCTGTAATCGAACATCCTTTAATGTCGCCACATCAGGTAACTGAGGCTCGATATATTTGTACATACCAAAAATCGAGGCCGTTCCCAGAAAAATGCAACTCACGACAAAGACTAGAAAATACTTTACGAACTTCACCTGAAATTTCCCATGCCACGTTAGTCGGGTGGTTTATAAACAATCGGCGCGTAGTATAAAGGTTACACAGCACCTTGAATATGGTCTTTTATTAAAATTACTGATATGGAGATCGATAGATGTATTCACCAAAATGGTATGTCGGATTGGACATCCAAAATGGCGCCCTCCGCGCCGTCGCAGCTATAAAACGCCGAGATGGCTGGCAGCTTCGCCACTGCTGGCAATATCTTTTATCTGATGCGGTTATGCCAGAAGGCCGTTTACAACGGCCAGAAATATTATGTGACATTTTAAATCAATGGCGCCAAGAATTACCTAAAAAAATCAGTTTCAGACTCGCCCTGCCTGTACAACAAACATTGCAGAAGAGTCTGATTTTACCTCCAGATATCAACCTTAAAGAGCCGGAACAAAGCTGGTTTATCAACGCCAGCGCCGAGAAACAATTTCCCTTTAACACCCGAGAACTGGCGCTGGATTACCGTATCATTGAACAAAACGCCTACATCAGCGCCGCCCGCCAGAAAGATCTCAACCTCTGGCTACAATGTCTTGCACAAGCAGGAATATTTCCAGACGCCATTGATATTGCTCCCTGCGCCCTACGCTATATAGCGCAATACGCCGGCGTTCCCGCTGATAGTTGGTTGCTACACAGGCAACAATCCGGCTGGTTATGGGTATCTCCTGCCAATGCCCCCTTCGCTTATGATTTGGTATCAGCAAATACGGCTGCTTCTCCACAACAGATTATCCGTCAATTATCTGCCTCATCTATGGCTGAACAACCGGTTTACTACAGTAGCTACCAACAAGAAGACCTACCTGAAGGAACTGACTCTTGGGATATGTTGACAGCATTTCGTCACTATCAACCACCACTGCCAATTCAACTGATGGAATATGTGATAGCCGGTGGTTTAGCACTCAGACCGGATGATAAGTAATGATGTATCAGGTTAATTTTCTACCTTGGCGCCAAACCCGGCTAAAACATCGTTATCGTTGGTGGGCGATTTTTCTTCTATTGCAACTGATGTTGTGGCTGACAGTGCTCGTCTGGATGTTACTAAAACAACAGGAAACGATTAATCAGCATCAAAGGCAATTACAACAACTCAGCCAGCAACAATTACATTTGCAACAACAGATAACTCAGACAGAGGAAGCGATCAATCTTCACAACAAACTGACCTATAAATTAAAACAGCAACAAACGTGGCTGAAACAGAACCAACAACATTGGCAATTATTTAATGAATTACCTGAATTATTACCGGAAGGAAGTTGGTTAACTGCTTTCGATGATCAGGAAGGTCAATTAAAACTGGTTGCTAATAGTCTGGATTATTCCAGTATGACGTCTCTACTGGATAATCTTGAAAACAACAGGCAATTGTCTGAAATTCAACTAAAAAAGATGACCACCACCGAACAACAAATCAGACAATTTATTATTGACGCTAACTGGCAGACGGAGATAGTCAATGATAAAAAGTGACTACCTATGGTGGTTTGCCAAACCAACCTGGCTACTCTTTATCTGGCAGCAAACTATCATTATATCATTTCTGATTCTGTTTTATCTTTTCTTCTGGCAAGAAAGAGCTGAACAGAGAAGTAGTCTGACAGAAAAAATAGCAGTTCAACAAATCAATACCAAAGCAACCAATGAACGACTAAATCAGCTACCGCTATTGGAAGATATACAACAACATATCAATCAAATAGAAAATGAAATCAGTAAGCCGCGACAAAATGAGGTAAAAATTACCGCAATAAAACAGCTGCAACAGCCATTGATAAATTCTGGCGCACAAGTTCTTGAGTGGCAACGTAAAAAAGAAGGGGAAAAAACGCTCTGGCAAATCACAATTTATTTGAACTACGAACAGATGCTGAGTTTTCTTGAAGCGTTACAAACGTTACATCCACCGCTGCTGATTAAACAGCTTTCCATTTCGCCATCAGGTGAATCCCTAAACGTCAAAATCACCCTGTCAGAAACCTCACATGAGGAGTTTTATGACTAAAAAATTTATTCTGCTTATCCTTTTTCTGCCTGCTATTGTTGTTGCAGAAATAAGAAATCCTTTTGCACCCCCGATGATAGAGACAGAAGAGCAATCGGTTGAGTTATTTGATCAATCAGTCAATGAGACCGAAATTCAGTCCCTCTCAACCGTATTACACTATGCAGACGCAGAAAAAATTGCGCTAAATCTCAAGCAAAATAGACCCGCACTGATAACAAAAGAGGGTAAAGTTGATTTTGATCCTGAAACTAATAGTCTGATTTTACAGGATACCCCCATCGCCATCGCACAGATAAAAAGTTGGCTGAAAGAGATAGATACACCACAACAGCAAGTGCAAATTACGGCACATATCGTGACCAGCAGCAGGGAAGCACTACATGAACTCGGCATTTACTGGGGCATGCCGATCGGAGAACCGATTAATGCAACAACAGGTATAAACCGCCTCAATATTAACCAATCAGCCAGCGACAACATGCATCGATTTGCGTTCAATATTGCCCGCATTCACACCAGTTTACTGGAAATGGAACTCAGTGCCTTAGAGCAAGAAAACCAACTAGATATTATCGCTAGTCCAAGATTAACCGCCTCACATCAACAGCTAGCCAGCATCAAGCAAGGCTCTGATATTCCCTACGTCAGCCAAGAAAAAGAGAAAAGTACCGTGCAATTTAAAGAAGCCGTACTAGGAATGGAAGTTACCCCCCATATACTGAGAAAAAATAAAATCAGACTCTCTCTGAAAATCAGCCAAAACATGCCAGGGATCTCAATCAGTCAAGGAGGAGGTGAGAATTTAACCATCGACAAACAGGAAATAATAACTCAAGTTACTGTAAAGAATGGTGAAACACTTATTCTCGGTGGAATTTTTCAACAGAAAAAAGGCGAGCAAACCCAAAAGGTACCTTATCTATCAGACATCCCATTGCTCGGTTCACTATTTAACCAAAAAGGCCATAAACACAGCCGACGCGAGTTAGTCATATTTATTACTCCTCAACTGATGGACATTTGATCAAAAATAAAAATATAACCATTATATCAGTAAGTTGGATATAGAAAACTTAACTATTCCGTATGATGATACGCAGATTTTTCCAACTAATCTTGTTTATAGATTTGACGCTGAGTCCGATTTAGCATACAAGAGTTAGCTAATTGAGTGGTCGGGTTTAACATCACAATAATCAGCCAATGAAACCAGAGCTTTCGTTACAAAAAGCTCATCATTGATTTATATAGTTGCAAAACTGGCTGATGTACTGAGATAATTTTGTTATCTGATCTCACATTACCGCTCATGAGGTTTCAGTTTAGGTCCCGCTGCTGATTTGATTAGCGGGGCGGGTTATCATTAACGAATAGTCTTAGTAATACCAAAAACATGGCAGAGAAACGTAATATCTTTCTGGTTGGGCCTATGGGTGCCGGCAAAAGCACTATTGGTCGTCAGTTAGCTCAGCAACTCAATATGGAGTTTTATGACTCCGATCAAGAAATTGAGCGACGTACCGGAGCTGACGTGGGCTGGGTATTCGACGTGGAAGGCGAAGAAGGCTTCCGCGAGCGCGAAGAAAAAGTGATTAACGAACTCACTGAAAAACAAGGCATTGTACTGGCGACTGGCGGAGGTTCTGTGAAATCCAGAGAAACCCGTAATCGTCTGTCTGCCCGTGGTGTCGTGGTCTACTTGGAAACCACCATTGAAAAACAGTTAGCACGCACCCAGCGCGATAAAAAACGCCCCTTACTTCAAGTCGATGCACCAGCACGCGAAGTTTTAGAAAATTTAGCAAGCGAACGTAACCCTCTATATGAGGAAATTGCTGACGTCACTATCCGTACCGATGAACAGAGCGCTAAAGTTGTCGCTAACCAAATCATTGAGTTACTGGAAAAGAACTGATTCAAGCAAGTCTGTACAGCGATAAATAATTAAGGCGAAGGTTGCTTATGGAAAAGATCACTGTCACTTTAGGGGAACGTAGTTACCCAATTACCATTGCAAAAGGGTTATTTGATGATCCTTCTGCTTTTGCACCACTAAAAGCAGGCCAGCAGGTTATGCTGGTAACAAATCAAACCCTAGCTCCGCTGTATTTGGCAAAAGTAAAAGCCGCCTTGCAGCAAACTGGGATTTGGGTAGATGAAGTGATTCTACCTGATGGTGAACAGTACAAATCTCTTTCCGTATTAAATGACGTATTTTCTGCTTTGCTGGAAAATAACCACAGCCGGGACACAACACTTATCGCTCTCGGTGGCGGCGTAATCGGTGATTTAACTGGTTTTGCCGCTGCCTGTTATCAACGTGGCGTCCGTTTTATTCAAATGCCTACCACCCTTCTTGCTCAAGTTGATTCCTCTGTCGGAGGAAAAACCGCAGTAAACCATCCCCTCGGCAAGAATATGATAGGCGCATTCTATCAACCCGCCTCTGTAATGATCGATCTCAACTGCCTGCAAACGCTTCCAGCCCGCGAACTCTCTTCCGGTCTGGCTGAGGTCATTAAGTACGGTATCATTCTCGACAGCGCATTTTTTAGCTGGCTTGAAGATAATATGGGTAAACTCCTGGCTCTCGATACCCAAGCAATGGCTTACTGCATCCGTCATTGCTGCGAATTGAAAGCTGAAGTTGTCGCAGCAGATGAGAAAGAATTGAGTGGCTTGCGTGCCCTGTTGAACCTTGGTCACACCTTTGGTCACGCCATCGAAACAGAAATGGGATATGGTGTCTGGTTACATGGAGAAGCAGTTGCCGCAGGAATGGTCATGGCAGCAAGAACAGCTCAACTTGCTGATAACTTCTCCGAACAGGATACTCAACGCATTATCCGATTGTTGGAACGGGCAAATCTGCCTGTACACGGGCCACAAAACATGCCGCCAGAAGCCTATCTCCCACATATGATGCGAGATAAGAAAGTTATAGCAGGTAAATTACGGCTGGTTCTTCCAACAAAAATAGGTAAAGCTGATCTCCGCTCAGATATTGAACACAATTGTGTTATTGACGCTATTCGTCAGTGCTTACCATGAAAATGTGTAAATTTTAAGTAAGTTGTATGCTTATGGCATTAAATTAAATGTTTTTTTGCATACATCTGATTGTTGTGTCATAAAATAACAATTCTATCAGACAAATTTCTATCTTAGTTAAGTCAGCCGGCCGGACTGGCTTCAATTGCAATTGGCAGTATTGGCTCTGTTTGGAGGGCTATATGGACGAATTCAAATCAGAAAATGAACAAAGAGCAGCTCAAAGAGTAGACAGTGAGTTTAGGCCAGATACCTCAGATCGCCGTCCTTCACGCTCGCGTCAGCCATTAAACAAACCTAAATTTGCGATTTCACGTCAGCAAATGATGCTCGGCATTGGTATTTTAGTGCTGGTACTGCTGATTATTGCTATCAGTTCTGCTTTAAAAGCCCCAACTGAGCATGAAAAACAGCAATCGCCAAATGTTGCCGAGAAGAATATTGATTTATCCGGTTCATCGTCCAACAACGATAACAATCAATCCATAACATCAGAGAGTAACACCACAAATACAATTAACAGGCCACAGGAAATCCATGTTCCTCCTGTTAGTGGTACTGCAACTCAACCTCATCAGCCTCAAACCAACAATGGCGAAACCCAAAATCAGCGCATTGAATTACCAGGAAATATTCCTGATGCACTGACTCAACAACAAAGTAATATAAATCACGCAGTGCAAAATCTGAATCAAGCCCAACAACAGACAGTAACACCGCCGCCAGTGATACAGCAGAAATCGGAAAATATCCGTCCACTGAAATCAGAAACACCGGCTAAATCAAAACCATCGACAAATCATGCTAGCAGTAAAAACCATGTGGTCAGCGGCACCAGTAGTGATTTATCGAAAACCCCGGCAAACCATTACACTTTACAATTAAGTAGTGCCAGCCGCTCAGATACACTGACCGCTTTTGCTAAAAAGCATGATCTTACTCATTACAAAGTTTATGAAACTAAACGTAATGGAAAAGTTTGGTTTGTTTTAATTCATGGAGACTACCGTTCCGTTTCTGAAGCTAAACAGGCTGTTTCATCTCTACCGGCCGAGATTCAGGCGAAAAAACCTTGGGTCAGAACGATGCAGCAAGTGCAACAAGACCTAAGAAAATAAAACAATATTTATTAGGCGCTGATATGCTGTCCTAAACAGAGTACAATCTGCGGCTCTGGAATGATTGAGTACTTATTGACAGCATGAAAAAAAAAACGCGCTTTCTTAAAATGGGCCGGTGGAAAATACCCGTTGGTAGATGACATCAAACGTCATCTGCCAGCCGGTAGTTGTCTGATAGAGCCATTTGTTGGCGCAGGTTCTGTCTTTTTGAACACAGACTACGATTCTTATATCCTCGCTGATATCAACAGTGACCTGATTAACCTGTACAACACAGTAAAACTCAGGGCTAATGAGTTTATCGTCCACACACGACCTCTGTTTACCCAAGAATACAATACAGCCGAACACTTTTATCAGTTACGGGAGCAATTTAACCAAAGCACGGACCCGTTCTATCGCAGCGTGTTATTTCTTTACCTCAATCGTCATTGTTACAACGGCCTCTGTCGTTATAATTCTCATGGTAAATTTAACGTACCTTTTGGCCGTTATAAAAAGCCCTACTTTCCTGAAGAAGAATTACACTGGTTTGCTGAAAAAGCCCAAAATGCGACTTTTATCTGCGAGCACTATCAATACACGTTGAACAAAGCACATAAAGGCTCAGTTATCTATTGCGATCCTCCCTATGCTCCTTTGTCAGCAACAGCGAACTTTACGGCGTATCACACTAATAGTTTTAACATTGCAGATCAGGAAAATCTGGCAAATATTGCATTTAAGTTATCATCAGAACGTGCAATTCCTGTTTTGATATCCAACCACGATACGCCAATGACACGAAAATGGTACTATCAAGCTTCACTTCATATTGTCAAAGCACGTCGTACTATCAGCAGGAATATCCTTGCCCGCAGTAAGGTAGACGAACTTTTGGCATTATATCGCTGATTTATCCACCCCCTTTTGCCAGGCAATTAAGGGATGATAGAAACGATTTGGAGAAGATAATGAAAGATTTTCTGATTGCCCCATCCATTTTATCTGCAAATTTTGCGCGACTGGGTGAAGATACCGCTAAGGTGCTGGCAGCAGGGGCTGACGTTGTTCACTTTGATGTTATGGACAACCATTATGTCCCTAACCTGACTATTGGGCCTATGGTCTGCCAGGCTCTGCGGGATTATGGCATTACTGCACCAATCGATGTCCATTTGATGGTAAAACCGGTTGACCGCATTATCCCTGATTTTGCCAAAGCAGGGGCTACTTACATTACCTTCCACCCAGAAACCAGTGAGCATATTGACCGCAGCCTACAACTCATTAAAGAGCATGGCTGCAAAGCCGGTTTGGTGTTCAATCCTGCAACGTCTCTGAGTTACCTTGATTATGTCCTGGATAAATTAGATGTCATTCTATTGATGTCGGTAAATCCTGGTTTCGGCGGCCAATCTTTCATCCCTGGAACACTAGAGAAACTGCGTCAGGTTCGTAAAATCATTGATGAAAGCGGTTATGATATTCGTCTTGAGGTAGACGGTGGTATTAAAGCTAGCAATATTGCCGCGGCGGCAACTGCGGGGGCAGATATGTTTGTTGCTGGCTCAGCCATTTTCGGTCAACCAGATTACAAAACTGTTATTGATAATATGCGTAGTGAATTGTCAAAGGTATCTCATGGCAAGTAAGGTATTAACAGGTATTCGTGCTATCGCCTTTGATCTAGACGGCACACTGGTAGACAGCGCCGGTGGTTTGGCTGATGCCTTGGATCAAGCGCTGTTAACCAAAGGTTTTCCTGCTGCGGGAAAAGAACGGGTTGCTGCCTGGGTAGGTAATGGCGCAGATATTATGGTGGAACGGGCGTTGACATGGGCCAACGTCAAATTGACCGCTCAACTGCATAAAGAAACCCGTGAGTTGTTTGACCGTTTCTATGAAACAACTGTAACAACAGGCAGTCAGTTATTCCCGGAAGTCAAAGTTACATTGGCTGAACTGGCAAAACACAACTTACCAATGGGTATCATCACCAATAAACCAACACCTTTCATTGCTCCTCTACTGGCTTCTTTAGGCATTAGTGAGTATTTTTCATTAGTGTTAGGTGGTGATGATGTTAAAGAGAAAAAGCCACATCCGGCACCTATTTATTTAACAATGGGCACATTCGGACTGCGTAAGGAAGAACTGCTCTTTGTCGGTGATTCCCGTAATGATATTTTGGCGGCACAAGCGGCAGGTTGCCCTTGTGTTGGTTTAACTTATGGATATAACTACGGTGAATCTATCGCATTAAGCAATCCAGATTGCATACTAACGGATTTTTCGGATCTGCTATCCACAATTGGACTCCCATCTTTGAAACTTCAGGAAGCATAATAAAATGAATGAACCCACTGTATCTGAAACACTAAACTCCCAAAAACCTATTGTATTCAGCGGCGCACAACCTTCCGGTGAATTAACCATCGGTAACTACATGGGAGCGTTACGCCAGTGGGTTAAAATGCAGGATGATTACGACTGCATCTATTGCATTGTTGACCAACATGCAATCACAGTCCGCCAGGACCCAAAAGAGTTGAGAAAACGCACTCTGGATACACTGGCGCTCTACCTGGCTTGTGGCATCGACCCGGAGAAAAGTACTATTTTTGTCCAATCTCATGTCCCACAACACACCCAATTAAGCTGGGTTCTGAACTGCTACACCTATTTCGGTGAACTCAGCCGTATGACTCAGTTTAAAGACAAATCAGCTCGTCATGCCGAAAATATCAATGCAGGCTTATTTGACTATCCAGTACTGATGGCAGCGGATATCTTGGTATACCAAACAAACCAAGTTCCAGTAGGTATCGATCAGAAACAACATCTTGAATTGAGCCGTGATATCGCTCAACGATTTAATGCCATCTATGGCGATACCTTCGCTATACCAGAGCCGTTTATCCCAACCGGTGGCGCCCGAGTTATGGCTCTTCAAGACCCAGAAAAGAAAATGTCCAAGTCAGATGATAATCGCAACAACGTTATCGCTTTGCTGGAAGATCCAAAATCAGCCGCTAAAAAGATAAAACGCGCCGTCACAGATTCAGAAGAGCCACCCCGTGTTCGCTACGATCTGGAACAAAAGCCGGGGGTTTCCAACTTATTAGATATCCTCGCGGGTGTTACTGGCAAAACCATTCCTGAACTAGAAGCAGAATTTGAAGGCCAAATGTATGGTCATTTAAAAAGTGCTGTTGCTGATGCCGTTTCCGGTATGTTGACTGAGTTACAAGAGCGTTTCCATCATTTCCGTAACGATGAAGTACTGCTGAATAAAATCATGGCGGAAGGTGCAGCGAAGGCAAAAGCCCGCGCCCAGATTACGCTGGATAAAGTATACGAAGCTGTTGGCTTTATTGCCCACCCTTAAATCGATAAAATGTGCACGTTCACTACGTGCACATTTCAAGCCACAGAAAAACCTATTTAAAAAACGAGGAGTGTTTTTGCATCATCAATGGTGAAAAGTCTGATAGTTTAATCTGACAGAAAAGCAATACGATTAAACAGATTAAAAACAGCGTAAAGCAAGCTTAAACTGACCTATTTAAGGTATTCCGATTTTTCATATTCGATTATTTAACTGGTTTATCAAAAAGTTTATTCCGCGGTTGAAAATATTATTAAAACGGTTCATTTTCCATTAATAGTTTTATGACGGGCATATTTTAAACCATTATTAAAGGCCGTTGTTTTACCTTCTAGTTTTAATCGGTATAAGGTTTTGACCGTTGTTTTTACCACTTTTAACACCTGCTTTTTATTAGGTTTAATCGGAAGTTTTTTGGCATCTTGATACAGATGTACTATGACGACCACAACCACCCCGCTTTCACGCCTACTACAATGAACATACGGAAAACATCCCAAAATAAGCCTATTTATTGTACAGATCGATATCTAATTCAAAAAAATAAGTCATTAAAAATCAGTTAATTATAAAAAAATCATTTTTTTCTCATATTCACTGTAAGAAATTAATGTGTGGTGCGACTAATGGAGTGAAGCAAATGCTCGTTTAAGCGAAGCAGTAATTCACCTTCTACACCAATATAAAAGGAACGTTCTATGACTAAACAAACGACAAAAGCATTACTGGCTCTGGCCTTAGGTAGCGCGCTGATTACGGTAGGCACTTCAGCAATGGCGGATTCCGGCAGCAAAATGGAGAAATGCTATGGCGTTTCTCTGAAAGGGAAAAACGACTGTAAAGCAGGTGCAGGCACCACCTGTGCTGGTACCTCAAAAAAGGATTATCAAGGTAACGCCTGGAAAATGGTACCGGCGGGTTCCTGCGTAAAAATGAAGTCTCCGACCTCCCCGACCGGTTTTGGTCAACTGGACGCGTTTAAAGAAGTGTAATTCCAACATCAGGCAGGAGCTATACGATGACAATTTCTTTACCCTCACACAGCGTCTCTCGTGATGCTCCTGACTGCCTCATGCTAAATAAGCTCCCGGCCAGAACAGGGATTGGGTTAAAGCCGGAGCATTTTCGCGCTATCCTGCGCGATAAACCCGACATTGGTTTTTTTGAAATTCACGCGGAAAATTATCTGGTTGCGGGTGGTCCGTTTCACCAGGCACTGACCGCCATTCGCCAGGATTATCCGCTCTCTATTCATGGCGTGGGCCTCTCCATCGGCGGAGAAAATCCTCTGAATCAGACCCATTTACAACGTGTTGCTGCGCTGGTTGAACGCTACCAGCCAGCTGTTTTTTCTGAACACCTTGCCTGGTCAACGCACAACGATCTATTTCTCAATGATCTGCTGCCGCTGCCTTATACCGATGTCACGCTAACGCAGGTCTGCGAACACATCGATCAGGTACAGAATGCGCTGCGTCGTCCCATTCTGCTGGAAAACCCGTCCACCTATGTCGAGTTCAGTGCCTCAACCATGAGCGAGACTGACTTTATCTCCGAGGTGATACGCCGCACCGGATGCGGACTACTACTGGACGTGAATAACCTCTATATCAGTGGCATCAACCATAATCGCTGCCCACGGCAGATGCTATTCGAGCTGCCACTTCACCGTGTCGGTGAGATTCATCTGGCGGGCTATACGGAAAGCCGCGATGGAGCAAACGACCGGCTGCTGATTGATTCGCACGACAGCCATGTGACCGGGCCTGTCTGGGATCTCTATAACAAGACCCTACGTGAAACGGGGCCGATCGCCACCCTGCTCGAATGGGACAGCAATATTCCACCATTAGATGTGTTGCTGAACGAAGCCAGCCATGCCCAGCGTTACATTACGGAGAGCACGAAAAATGCAACAACAACTGTATAAAGCCCTCCTTAACCCCGACCTCATGGTGCCAGAAGGGCTGACAGCTTGGAACGGTAGCGATCCAGCGGTACGTTTTGCGGTTTATCGTAATAATGTCATAACGTCGCTGATCGACGCACTGGCCGAAAACTGCCCCGTCCTTGTCGCCCAACTTGGAGAGGGCTTTTTCCGTGCGATGGCGGCGGAGTTTATACGTCAACAACCGCCTTCTTCTCCTGTTTTGGCAGGCTATGGCGCTAAATTGCCGGACTGGATTGCGACGTTTCAGCCGTTGGCAGACTGGCCTTGGCTGAGTGATCTCACCCGGCTGGAAATGTTGTTTATTGAATCGCTGCACGCGGCAGACCCTACCGAACAGACAACAGAAGCAGCTCCCGTTGACGATCCCGCACAGTTGCGGATGGTGCTCCATCCTTCGGTACGGCTTTTCAGTTCAGATTATGCTGTCTTCAGCCTGTGGGCCTCACACCAACAAAGTGAAAACGAGATGGCGCTGGACCCATTCCAGCCGGAACATATGCTGCTGTGCCGCGTTGCCGACGACGTGCGAATAATGTTGATCAGCCGTGCGGAAATGCAGTTTGTCGCCATGCTCCAGTCCGGTCGGTGCCTTGCCGAAGCCCTGGAGATTGCCGCCGGAGAGGAGGCAACTTTTGAGCCTCAATCGATTTTACAACGTATGCAGCACTACGAACTGATCCTTTCTCTATATAGCAACACGGAGCGCTAAGATGGCATTACTCAAAACATTAGTGTTAAAAGGGCAACACATTGCGCAGGAAAGTGTTATCCCCCTTCTGGCACGCATTAGCCTTGCCGCAACATTCTGGCTGTCGGGCCAAAGCAAAGTGGTGGGATTAAACATAGATATTCTGGAAACACGTACACCCTGGCAATTAGGTATCCCGCGCGTTACCGACAGCTCCGTGTCGCTCTTTACCAACGAATACAAGCTTCCTCTGCTACCACCCGATGTTGCTGCCGTCATGGCCGCAACCGCAGAACACTTGTTTCCGCTGCTGCTGATTGTCGGATTAGCGACACGCTTCTCCGCGCTAGCATTAATGGTGATGACGCTGGTGATTCAAATATTTGTTTATCCAGATGCCTGGCCTGTTCACGCTACCTGGCTGACAGCTCAGTTGTATCTGGTGATGTATGGCGGTGGGAGGTTTTCCCTTGATCGCCTGATTTACCGCCATCGTACCACCTGATTCCCCTTCCCTACGTTACTTTATTTTGATTCTCGTTTTCGCCACGAGTGAATGCGGAAGTGATAGTGCGCAGGTCGGCAAGCTGTTGTCTGACGTTTCGGCACCCGCCGCATATTCGCAAATGCAGCATTAGCTGAACATGTTGGGAAAACACGATTTTTTCATCCAGCGCCTGAGACATCAGGCGCGTAGCTTGATAACAACTAAGCATATTTACCCTCCTGGGAAAACCAACGTTGTGACAAACATTCGCGTAAACGCATACGCGCACGCCAGAGCATCACATTCAGGTTGCTGACAGAAAGCGCCATTTCCTGACAGATCTCCTGAGTTTCAAGGCCAATAAATTCGCGCATCATAAATGCCCGGGCGTTTTGCGTTGGCAACTGCGTCAAACAAAGCTCGAAAACCGTCCAGAACTGCTCCTGCTCGACCGCTTCATCCGGTAAATGCCAGCGCTGTGGATGCTCATTTCTCGGCCAGTGACCAGATTCATCAAACAGCGCTTCGAAATTTTGCTCATCAACATCATCAGTCAATTGCACGTTGCTGTGCCGATAACGCATACGCAAGGCATCCGAGATTTTGTTGCGCAGGATCGTAAACACCCAACTCTTCCAAGCGGCTCGTCCGGCAAAAGAAGCGGCATTCTTCATCGCCCCTTCCAACGCCTCTTGGACAACATCTTCCGCCTGATGAAAATCATTCAACTGCAAGCTGGCAAACTGCAACATCTGTTTATGCAGCATGGAAAAAAACTGCGGATCCCGCAGCAGATTACTGATATCGGACATCGTGGTTTCTATCTCAACAGGATTGTTCGGGATAACCGGGTATTACGAAACACTATTTTGGTGGAATCGCTTAAATTCACCCACATGACCTAGGGGCTGTTTGGAAAACGGGGTAATTCTAAATTAAATCTGTTTTTTGTACAGCAGAGAAAAAGCCTTTTCCCCAGATACGCCTGTTTTTTTGCTCAACCTCAGTGAATCCATTTACGCACAGTATCATAGGCTTTCTCATCCTCACGTTTACCAACAACAATAACCTATATCACGATTTCTTCATCAATCACTTGATAAATCAACCGAAAACCAGATGTGCGTAACTTTATTTTAAAAAACCTGCCAGATTACCGTTTAAACGAGCAATTTTTGCAAATCTAATGGTTTTTCCATTTTCATTAAACTGATACTTAAGTTTTCTCGTTTTTCCTCTATTTGATTTATTTTAAGTTTAAAACCAAAAAGGATAATAGATATGCTAATAGTATTAAAATCAAAACCAATTTATTTAATGGTTTTAATACTGTTAAATGTTTTTATTCTTTTTTCGCTGTAATCTGGTTAATCTAAAAGACTATCGGCTTTTCTTAACTACTATTTTATCATTTTCAGATAACGCATTTAAATAAGAGAGTTTTATATAACCATTTGTTTTTAAATGGTATAGAAAAGATAATCCATATGATTTAACCTGATAAATCGGACTTAGAAAAGTCAATAAAAAACACTAAATCGCAAGGTTAATAAAGGAATAAAAACAACGTTAAAAACCAGCAATCTAAAATGTGCACGTTCATCACGTGCACATTTTATTATTTTCCGAATAACCTACGGTTAAAATCCTCAATCTTTCCAAACATCACCCGCTTTTGCATAGTCAGGCTCCAACTAGCAGATAAGCCAGCGGCACTCATCAGCCGACGATATTGCTCCTCGTCAAATGGCATATTAAAAGCAATAGCTATCGCTTCCTTAATTAAAACATCACTATTACGGGAAACAAGAACAAGAGGCTCATCTGGGCTGACATTTCCTGTGGAAATAATTCTATAAAGCCAGCCACAACGGCCACTCTCCTGCATAATGGCAGAAAAATTGCTGATACCAGAATGACAGTTAAGTTTGTAACAAGGCGAACGAGGCTGAGTTACCTGAATCATTGCCCCACCCCAACTGAAAATGTCACCAATACAAACATTTTCTTCAGTCAACCCCGTTGTGGAAATATTTTCACCAAACGCTGGAGCAATAAAAAAATCTTCTTGATCAGGAAATTGATGTTTCCAGAAATCATAGTGTTCACGAGGATAATGACAAAGTGCACGATCAGGGCCACCGTGGAAACGGGTCTCAGCCTGCTCATCACCTTCCAATCCTAGAGAAGTCAGACTCAGACTACCATCAACCATTCGTTTATTAATTGCGCTAGCAGAAAGTTTTCCTGATATTTCAATTTTACCCGTATATACCTGCGGACAATACATAATTCACTTTCCTTATTGAAATCAGTCTGACATCACCATCATAAACCAACATTCAACCAATAAAAATGCCGGCAGTCATATCAGCCGGCATAGCAGAAAAGAGAAATTATTCAGCTAGTTATTTCACTTTTTCCTGATAACGTGTTGCTGCTTCATCCCAGTTAACAACGTTCCAGAACGCTTTAATATAGTCAGGACGACGGTTTTGGTACTGTAAGTAATAAGCATGTTCCCAAACATCCAGACCAATAATCGGATAACCAGATGCACCAGAAATAGCTTCACCCATTAATGGGCTATCCTGGTTAGCAGTCGATACAACCGCCAGCTTGCCATCATCTTTCAGTACTAGCCAAGCCCAACCAGAACCAAAACGGGTAGCCGCTGCCTGCTCAAATTTCTCTTTAAAAGAATCTATGCTACCGAAATCACGTTCAATAGCTTCTTTCAATGAGCCTTGCAGAGTTGTACCTAATTTCAGACCTTTCCAAAACAAGCTATGGTTAGCGTGTCCACCAGCATTGTTACGTACAAAAGTACGTTTATCAGCAGGTATTTTATCTAATTGCTGAATCAGATCATCAATATCCAGTCCCGCTAGCTCAGGAAAAGCTTCCAAGGCACTATTGGTATTATTGACGTAAGTCTGATGATGCTTGGTATGGTGAATTTCCATCGTCTGCTTATCAAAATGAGGTTCCAGAGCTTCATAAGAATAAGGAAGAGAAGGTAATGAATAGCTCATATCATGTACTCCAGTCATATAAGAATGGTTCAAAGTCCACACCTTGTGAACAACGTGATCATTATAGTTAATTAAATATTATTGGAAATGTTTATCAATACCATATTCTCATTATGGTTTTATTATATGACTGTGTTTCAGCAACTTACCAGTCAATTTATCTATATTTAACATTATTATTGGATTAGGATTTTGAATTACTATTTTTGGTTAGCAATTAAACCTAAATAAACCCGCCACACTAAATGACGATTACGTGAAAAATATTCTTTTTATTGCGTGATCTTCCGCGCAAAAAAAAAAACAAAAATTCTCTTTACACTTTAGTTAACTTTGATTTGACATAATATTAACATTCGTAAGGAGAATATTATATGACCAAAATAATGAAGCACCCTATTCCTGCCTCCATCGCAGAACATGCCCTGATGAATAAACAACAATATCAACAAGATTATCAATTATCGTTGCAAGATCCCGAAAGGTTCTGGGGTGAGAAAGGCAAAATTATTGACTGGATTAAGCCTTACACCAAGGTAAAAAATACCTCTTTTGATCCTGGACATATCAATATCCGCTGGTTTGAAGATGGGACACTAAACTTAAGCGCAAATTGTCTCGATCGTCATCTAAAAGAACGTGGCGATCAAACCGCTATTATCTGGGAAGGTGATGATCCAACAGAATCCAAAGCAATAACCTATCGTGAATTACACCATGATGTATGTCAGTTTGCCAATGTATTAAAAAATCTGGGTATTAAAAAAGGCGATGTTGTTGCTATTTACATGCCGATGGTGCCAGAAGCAGCGGTTGCCATGTTGGCATGTGCCCGCATTGGTGCTATTCACTCTGTTATTTTCGCCGGTTTTTCTCCCGACGCCGTATCCGGGCGCATCATCGATTCAAACACAAAATTGGTCATTACCGCCGATGAAGGATTGAGAGCCGGACGCACTATTCCCCTGAAAAAGAATGTTGACGACGCATTAAATAATGCAGCCGTTGTCAGTGTATCCAATGTGATCGTTTTTAAACGTACTGGAAATATTAGTCACTGGCAATCTGGCCGTGACCTTTGGTGGCATGAATTGGTCGCAGACGCGAGTGCTGACTGTCCAGTTGAAGAGATAAATGCAGAAGACCCGCTATTTATTCTCTATACCTCAGGCTCTACCGGTAAACCTAAAGGTGTATTGCACACCACTGGAGGTTACCTTGTATATGCATCTCTGACATTTAAATATGTATTCGACTATCAGCCGGGGGAAGTCTATTGGTGCACAGCAGATGTGGGATGGGTTACCGGGCATAGCTACCTGCTCTACGGTCCCCTTTCCTGCGGCGCTATCACTCTAATGTTTGAAGGCGTACCAAACTATCCTGCGGTTAACCGTCTGAGTCAGGTTATTGATAAACATCAGGTCAATATCCTGTACACAGCACCTACAGCGATTCGTGCCCTGATGGCTGAAGGCGACAAAGCGATTGAAGGAACAAAACGTACTTCTCTGCGTATTATGGGATCAGTTGGCGAGCCGATTAACCCGGAAGCTTGGGAATGGTATTACCAGAAAATTGGTAACAGCAATTGCCCGATTGTCGATACCTGGTGGCAAACAGAAACTGGTGGCTTCATGATCACACCACTGCCGGGCGCAACCGAACTAAAAGCAGGTTCCGCAACGCTACCTTTCTTTGGCGTTCAGCCTGCATTGGTTGATAATCTTGGTGAACTACTAGAAGGGGTTTGTGAAGGAAATTTGGTTATTACCGATTCCTGGCCAGGACAAGCACGCTCACTATTTGGCGATCATGACCGTTTCGAACAAACCTATTTCTCTACCTTTAAGGGAATGTATTTCAGTGGCGATGGTGCACGCCGTGATGAAGATGGCTACTATTGGATAACTGGCCGTGTTGATGACGTGTTGAATATTTCCGGCCACCGTTTAGGTACTGCTGAAATTGAATCTGCTTTGGTCTCTCATCCTAAAATTGCAGAAGCTGCTGTCGTAGGTACCCCGCATAACATTAAAGGGCAAGCAATTTACGCTTATGTCACCTTAAATCACGGTGAAGAGCCCTCTCCAGAACTCTATACAGAAGTCCGTAATTGGGTACGTAAAGAAATCGGCCCGATTGCTACACCAGATATCCTACACTGGACAGACTCCTTACCAAAAACCCGCTCAGGAAAAATTATGCGCCGTATTCTGCGCAAAATAGCCTCCGGCGATACCAGCAATCTAGGAGACATTTCAACACTAGCAGATCCAGGCGTAGTAGAAAAATTGTTGGAAGAAAAACAAACAATGAGAATTTCGTAACAGATCATGCCGCCGTAAGGCGGCTGTAATCAAAATATAATAAATATAAGAGGATATATTCCGATGAATGACGATATTTACCAAGGGATCGAAAATAACCCTCGTTTTAAAGAATTGGTTGAAAAGCGAGGACGTTTTGCATGGTTGCTATCAATAATCACATTAATTCTGTATGTCGGTTTTATTTTTCTCATTGCATTTTCACCCGAATGGCTAGGTACTCCCCTTTATAATGATTCCAGTATTACCCGTGGAATACCGGTTGGTATTGGTTTAATTATTATTTCATTCATCTTAACCGGCTTATATGTCATCAGAGCCAATAGCGAGTTTGATCACCTTACCTCACAAATTCTCAGTGAGGTAAAGAAATGAAAAAGTTCCTGCTATTAGCAATAATGCTATTTCCTCATCTCACCTGGGCTAATGCAATCTCTGAAACCGGAGAAAGGCAACCTGTCAACGTTCAAGCTATTATCATGTTTGTCCTGTTTGTTGGTTTTACACTCTATATCACTTACTGGGCCTCAAAAAAAACACGCTCCCGTAGTGATTACTACACGGCGGGTGGACGTATTACAGGTTTTCAAAATGGAATGGCAATTGCGGGAGATTTTATGTCCGCAGCATCATTCCTTGGTATTTCCGCTTTAGTCTATACCTCTGGTTATGATGGACTAATTTACTCTATCGGCTTCCTGATTGGCTGGCCTATTATCCTATTTCTGATTGCCGAAAGATTAAGAAACCTTGGACGCTATACTTTTGCCGATGTCGCTTCTTACCGGTTACAGCAACGTCCAATCCGTACGTTATCTGCAATTGGTTCGCTGTTTGTTGTCGCTCTTTATCTTATCGCTCAAATGGTTGGGGCAGGTAAACTTATCGAATTGCTTTTTGGACTCAATTACCATGTAGCGGTCGTATTGGTTGGCATCCTGATGGTACTTTATGTTCTATTTGGCGGTATGCTAGCAACGACTTGGGTACAAATTATCAAAGCTATCCTATTACTAGCTGGCGCCACCTTTATGGCGCTTATGGTCATGAAAACAGTAAACTTCAATTTCAATACGTTATTCAAAGAAGCTGTTGCTGTTCACTCAAAAGGTGAAGCTATCATGAGTCCAGGAGGGTTGGTATCTGACCCAATATCCGCACTTTCTCTCGGTCTGGCATTGATGTTTGGTACTGCTGGTTTACCTCATATTATTATGCGTTTCTTTACTGTAAGTGATGCGAAAGAAGCACGAAAAAGTGTTTTCTATGCTACTGGCTTTATTGGCTATTTTTACATTCTGACTTTTATTATCGGCTTCGGTGCTATTTTACTGGTTAGTCCAAACCCTTCCTTTAAAGATGCTACCGGCGCGCTCATTGGTGGGACTAACATGGCAGCCGTTCACCTCGCTAATGCAGTTGGAGGCAACTTGTTCCTGGGGTTCATCTCTGCTGTCGCCTTTGCCACAATTCTAGCCGTTGTTGCGGGGCTAACGCTGGCTGGCGCATCAGCGGTATCACATGACCTATATGCAAACGCCATTAAACGCGGTAAAACCAATGAACGAGATGAACTGAGAGTATCAAAAATAACAGTTGTGATACTTGGGTTTATCGCAATCGGATTAGGTATTTTATTTGAAAACCAGAATATAGCCTTCATGGTTGGATTGGCATTTTCTATTGCTGCAAGCTGTAACTTCCCAATTATTCTTTTATCTATGTACTGGCGTAAACTCACTACCCGTGGTGCCTTAGCTGGGGGTTGGCTAGGATTAATTACAGCGGTGGTTTTGATGATTCTCGGCCCAACAATCTGGGTCAGCATTCTCGGTCACGAGAGACCAATCTATCCTTATGAATATCCAGCATTATTTTCAATGATTATCGCTTTTATTGGCTCATGGCTATTTTCTATCACCGATAATTCACAACAAGGTATGCAGGAAAGAGAACAATTTAGAATCCAGTTTATTCGATCACAAACAGGACTCGGTATCGCACAAGGAAAAACACATTAGTTACGTTTTTATGTCCAACCTCTCCTTCGGGAGAGGTATTTTCATTAGAAGTCACCTGAATTCAGAGCTATTTCACAAGTTAACCTCTTGTTTTAATCACAGGTTAATGATTAACTCTTTTATTTCAATTTATTAATTAAACTATTAATCTGTATGCGAAATAAATCTCCGATTATTATTATTTTGATTCTCTCTTTACTACCGATAATTTTCACTAGCGATTTAGCCGGTGAGTATAAGTTAAAAATAATATTACTGAGTTTCTTGCTAGCAAGTGTTAACGCATTCTTTTATTGTTATAAATATCTTAAACCATTGGTTTTACTTATTTCTCTATTGTGGTCGCTTAATATATCCACATCTTTTTTCTTCTTTAATGAACACCAGATAAGCTTTTCTTCAACTATTGCCAATACTTTTATTAATACAAATAGCAACGAAGCTGTAGGTATGTTGTCCTACAATAAATACTATGTGCTTTTCTTTATTTTCATGTTGTTAATATATTTTTTGTCTATTAGATGGCTATCCAAAAATATAGACAAAAAATTACTCAAATCCAGTTTATGGGCTTTTATTTTTGTCTGCCTATTAGTGCCTGTTGACTACTATATCTCAGGAAAGAAATATTCAGATGATATTATTCTATCAGAACACTTTCTAATGGGAACACCATTCTATAACTCATCAGCAATGGTAAAAGCAATATATGAAAATCAACAAATTAAAAATATTTCTTCTGTTAATGTGAATTTTAATTACATAAAAGAAGATAAAGATATTGATATTTACATATTGCTGATAGGAGAATCAGTAAGAAGAGATCATATGTCTCTGTACGGTTATAACAAAACCACAACACCGACATTAGACACAATGCAGAGAAATATGTTGATATTCAATCAAGCTATTTCCCCAGCTCCAGTTACTATATTATCCTTACCTATTTCGCTTTCTAATATTACTCTATATCAGCTCAGAAATAAGGTTCATTATGCCGACAATATTATATCTTTAGCTAAAGATGCAGGTTTTAGGACAACTTGGATAAGTAATCAAGGAAGATCAGGTAAAAGCAATAGCCTGATTACAGTTATTGCTAATATGGCTGAAAGCCAAAAATGGAATGAATATATTGGATACGATGAAGAGTTACTACCCTATCTAGATGATGCACTAAAACAGAAAGGTAAAAAATTTATTATTATGCATATCTACGGCAGTCATGAGCCATCCTGTAACCGATTTCCCGAAAATAAACTAATATCTTTCTCATCGAACGAAGATGATAATTGCTATGACAGCTCAATAATTTATACTGATCATCTAATAGAGAAAATCATTAATAAAATCAAAGATTATAAAGCATCTATTCTCTATTTTTCAGATCATGGATTACAACGCTTAGATAAAAACGGTGACATTCGTTATCACCACGGAGTTAGTCATCCTCGAAAAGAGGCTTATAATATCCCCTTATTTATTTGGTATAACGATAATGTTGATCCAAAATATCGTCATACTGGTGTAATAAATACCCCTTTCTCAACTTCAGATAATTATTACCTTATCAGTGATTGGCTAGGTATTTATCATAAATTTCCAGAATACTGCCGTTCACCATTAAGCAATTGTTTCAAATCACAGAAAGAGCTAATGGTGATCGATGGTAATAAAAACCTGATGAAATATAGCGAACTTTCTGATGAGAAAGATATTAAAGCTTTAGGTAAATGATTTGGATTCCAATATCCAAGTATCATATACAATACATGGCTGACTTGAATGAAAATAATATGTTTACATTTTCTTATACCCATAAATACACTATTTATGGTTAATATCATGGCTAAGGTAGTCATGAGAATACACATAGAAGTAGTAACCAGGCAACAATATATACCCGCTTAACTTGAAGATGCAGGATTCAGAACCTAGAAGTTGTCATTAATACGGCACGACAGGTTCCCGGCAAGTTCCGGTAATATTTCCGTAAAAAAGCGATGTATTGCCTGCCTGAACAAGGTCGTCGAGGCGAAATAATGGTTATTTCTGACTTGTTCATTCATCACCTTCCATAGCCTTTCTATCGGGTTCAGATTCAGGCTGTATGGCGGTAAATAACGAAAGTCGATATTCATCACATAAGCCCAGTCTTTCACCAGCTCACTCCGGTGGTAACCGGCTCCGTTTCGGGCTTAAGTTTGCGGTGATTAAGGTAATCGCTGATATGACGATTAACGGTCGCTTCATGAAAATGCAGGGCCTGAGCGATCATCACTGAATCCAGCCCTCAGAGGCCAGCAGGACCGCTTTGATGCGATCACACTCTCTTTTATCACAGCAGATGTGATGGAGGTGTTCAAGTTCGGCTTTTTGTTCATCGGTAATGAAGATTTTCATGACTGATACCATGACCTCATTTGTAATGTTCCGGTGGACTCACCTTGCGTTGTCAGATAACAACAAAATGGGATGTTAACGGAAGGGATTCTCAGGCCAGGGCAGCAGCTCATTCAACCGATTGTTCGGCCAGACAGGCAGCCGGCTGAGGACATCACGTAACCAGACCCAGGGCTCATGTCCGTTGGCCTGAGCGGTTTCCAATAGGCTCATTATCATGGCCGCCCGTTGTCCCGCGGGCAGGGAACCCGCAAAAAGCCAG